>WFPN01000251.1 GCA_015487535.1 Aquificaceae bacterium | reverse complement strand
GTATTAAGTCTATTTTCTGCTCTCCTATTCTCAGTTTGAGCTTTGCGAGAAACTTTATCTGCTTGTTAAAAAGATCCTCCCTTGATCCGGGAACTACGTATAGGTCTATGTCTCCGCCTCTCTTTTCGGGGTCCGTTCTGCTTCCGAAGAGGAAAACCTTAGTACCTTTGCCAAAGACCTCTTCTGCGGTCTCTTTTATAGCTTTTACTTCGTAGTCGCTTAAGCGAATCGATCTATGGGAGGTCATTTAGCTTAGCCTCCAGCTCTTTTACCTCCCTGATTATTTCGTCTCCTAACCTTACTACGCTGTCGTATATATCCTTCAGCTCGTTTGGGAGGTAAGTGTGAGCTATCTTGTTCCTGAGCACTCTGGCGGATATCCAGAAGTCAACGTCTCCTACGTATCCTGCCTTCTGTAACCTTAGAAGCCTTGTTCTTAGAGTGTCGCTCTGCTCGCCGAAGAGATAGATTTCCAAGGTCTTGAAAAAAGATAGGGTAAGCTCCACAGCTTTTTCAAACCTGAAGCTCAGGGAGTCGTAGTATTCCATTTCACTTGGAGAGTATTCCTTAGCAGGGTCGTAGGGCTTGTAAGATTCGAGAGAGCTTTTCAGCAACGCCACCGCTCTTTTGAGATCCTCAAAGCTCCTCAGGACATAATCTTTTTGCACTCTTTATAATCTCCCTGAAGAAGGGCGTGTCCCTGTATACGAGGACGTCTATATCCTCCTCGCACTCCTTGAAGAACTTGACCTGGATCTCTATCTCCAGATCTATGGGTTTTACCTCTTCGGAGGGGATAAGGAGCAGATCTATGTCCCCGCCCCTCTTGTTGGGGTCAAGCCTAGAACCGAATATGTAAACCTCTCCCTGGAAGTTCTCGAGGGCCTTCTTTAAGGCTCTCCTTTCACATTTATCAAGCCTGATCGAACCCTCCATATTAGAGCTCCCCGTAGCCTGCTTCCATCAGCAGGTTCGCCAGATTCAGCCTTACACCTTCTATTACTTCTACCGTATCGTTCCAATCGGTTATAAACCACCTTTTCCCTTTCTCTGCCACCATAATCTTCCTGTCACGGGTGGTTATCCATATTACTTTCTTCACACCTGCATCGAGAAGGTCCTGGGTTTTTTCCGTCATATAGTGCATAAAATCGCCGTACTTTTTGATATCTGCTCTGGTGTCTACCTCTACAACCACCTCGGGCGCTGTGCTGACATATTCATCATCTACACCCTCTTTTACTATTTCTTCCTTTCTAAATTGGTGGCTACCTCGTACCTCTCAGGAGGTAGATTGTTTATGAGAAACCTGATGATAAGTGATACTATTATCCACTGGATCTTACTACTCCCCATCACCTCTTCCAGAGTCTTTTCCCCCGAGAGTACCTTACCGTAATCTCTGTAGTAAATGGGCCTTCCATGGCGCATCTCGTAGATCAGTTCCTTAGGAACCCTTCCACCTTTGGCTTTTTTTCCGGTTACCTTCGTACCCACGATCGACACACTACTCCGTCTTGCTTTAGAAATTATAATACCAGCGTAATCCATGTGGTAAGGGAATTTTCACACATCGGGGTTGATAATAATAAACTCACATCTAAAGAGCTCTTAGAAGGAGCCAGAGGTTCATGATAGCGAGGGGGAGTAGCTTTGCATATCCTTTAAGCAGGTAAAGGGATACGATTCCAATGAGGGTTATAAAGACAGCCTCGTAAAACCCGATTTCTGGGTATAGCCTGAAGGAAAGATTCGAAGCGAGACTAACCGCCTTCCAGAAAATGACCCCGACGAGGTTGAAGGCATCGACTAAGGGAGGTAAGCTCATCAGGGTAATCAAAGAGAGGACACCCAGAAGGGAGTATAGGAGAACGAGAGGTGAGAGCAGGGGGGTGAAGATTACCGAAAGGGGGGATATGCCCGAGAAGGTGCTCACGAGCGGGGCCAAACCTGTAAAGGCAGAGGCTGAAGCCACTAGGGTTTTGGCCCTCGTGCTCGCCTCCAGGTCTTTGATAGCGAGTATTATGTAGGCTGTCGCTACAAAAGAGAGCCAGAAGGAGTAGGAAAAGACGTAATAGGGGTAAAGCAGTAGGATCACTGCGCCCGAAAAGAACAGTATGGCCAGGGTGTTGGGTCTGCGGAAGGTAAGGAGGGAGAGGAGAATAATAGACAGCATTATAGAGGCTCTGAGAACAGGAGGCTCGTTGGGGACGACGAAGGCAGTGTACAGCAGTATGCCTGCAAGGGCAAGTTTCATTCCCTGGAACCTCGGGAGCATCTTGGAGAGGACCAGGGCTATGGTTCCAACGTGGAGACCGCTCACCACGAGGAGGTGAACGAGTCCTGTGCTCAGAAAGTCTCTCTGGAGCTCGGAGGGTAGGAGTTCCCTGGGCTCGCCGAAGAGGAAGGAAAGGCCTAAGGGAGTAACCTCCCTGTTTCTCGAAGTCCGCAGATACCTTTCCATAAGAAAGTCACGAACGCTTCGCCTTTGGGGGAGAACCTCCACATCGGTCCACCCAGCGCTCACGAATACCCTATTGCTCCTGATGGACACATTGCCTATTAGGGCCACCTCTCTGGCCTCCACAGGAAGATATCCGTAAACCTTGAGGGTCGCCTTCCTGCCTTCTATCTCCTCTATCTCGCTCTCCTCTATCTTTATCCTCGTGAGGGTGTATCCTGGATCCCTAACTATGTCCCCCACTATAGTTCCCCTCAGGTAGACCTCCCTCTCTCTGAAGTCTGGCAGACTGGAGCGCCAGTAGGCGGTGAGTAGGACCAGCAGGAAGATGAGAA
>WFPN01000250.1 GCA_015487535.1 Aquificaceae bacterium | reverse complement strand
TGGCTATGGTGCTGGGGGCCGCCATAGGCCTCGAGAGGGAGAGAAGAAGGCAGCCCGCCGGCTTCAGGACTCATACCGTTCTCGCGGTGGGATCTGCCTTGCTCTGCATGGTCTCCCTCTTCGTCCCGAGCGTTTACGGCTCTGGCTTGAACGTGGATCCTTCCAGGATAGCATCGCAGGTGGTGAGCGGTATAGGTTTCCTCGGCGCCGGAGCTATCCTGAGGATGGGGGTCTCGGTAAAGGGGCTCACCACAGCGGCGAGCCTCTGGACAACGGCGGGGATAGGTTTGGCCGCGGGAGCGGGCATGTACGTCCTCTCTGTTTTTTCTACCGCGGTCCTTCTCGTAGTTCTCAGTCTCATGAGCAAGGTGGAGAGAGAGTTCCTCTCCAAGAAGGGCCTGAGATCTGTAAGGCTTACGGTGAAGGATATACCGAACGTAACGGAAAGGATCTCGGAGGTTCTGGGGGAAGCAAATTTCCTCAGAATAAGGAGATGTGAAGGAAGTCTTGAACTTATCCTTGAGGTCCCTTACGATGAGGAGGAGCTTACAGAAAAGCTCAAAGAACTTTCTAGGTTGGAGCCGGTCATCTCGGCTGAAGTTACATGAAGGTATCCCTTCTGTTGCAGAACTCCATCGCATCCTGTGGGGATAACTCTATGCTCCTCAAAACGCACTCGGCGGCCTTCTTTATAACTGCCCTTGCTATCTCCTCCTCCTCTTTGGAGAAGGGAGACAGTACGTAACTGACTACGTCCTCTTTCCTCTTCGGCCTCCCTATGCCTATCTTGAGTCTCGGAAACTTCTCGGTTCCTATGCTCTTTATTATCGACTCTACCCCTCTGTGTCCTCCCGAGCTTCCTTCGAGTCTGAGTCTCGTCATCCCGAGTGGAAGGTCGAGGTCGTCGTAAACGACGAGCATCTCCTGAGGTTCTATCCCGTTCTCCTCCAAGAGGTTCAAAACCGCGAGGCCCGAGTTGTTCATGTAGGTCTGGGGTTTTGCGAATATTACCTGCCTGCCCCCTACGCGTGATCTGTAGACGTGGGACAGGGCCTCCTCCGAGTAGTTCTTTATCCTCAGCTTTCTCACGAGCTCATCGATGACCATAAAACACACGTTGTGGCGGGTTTTTTCGTACTCTTTACCTGGGTTTCCGAGGCCAACGACGAGCTTTATCATTCAGAGGCCTGCTGTTCCTCCTCTGTGGCCTCAGCCTCTTCCTCAGCTACCTCCTCCGCTTCGGGTTCTACAACGACGGCTATGGTCTCCTCGGGGTTGTCAAGTATTACACACCCCTCTGGAGGCTGGATGTCCCTCACGTGCAAGGCGTCTCCAAGGCCGAGGCCACTCACATCTATGGTTATCTTATCGGGGAGGTTTGCTGGTCTGGCCTTGATTGTCAGAGAGTGCATGAGCGCCTCGAACGTTCCTCCCAGCTCAACACCTGCCGGCGTTCCCACGAACTCTATGGGAACCTCTACCTCTATCTCTGTAACGTTGGCAAGGTCATAAAGATCAACGTGGATTGGATTGTCTCCGAGCCAACCGAACTGTATGTCTTTAAGAATGCATACCCTCTTCTCACCGTTCACCTCAGCCTCTATCAGAAAGGTCTCCCCGTGGGGTAGGGAGAGGAAGTCCTTGCTGCTTATCCAGGCGTGGACGTTCTCCACACCCTTTCCGTAGATCTCGACGGGTATGAAACCTTCTCTTCTCATCCTCTTGGTCTCGCTCTTCTTGCCGGGTACCCTCTCTGTGAGCTTTACCTTTACCCTCTTCATGGAATTCCTCCTTAAAACTCTGCGGAATTTGAAATTATAACACTATAATTAACTGAAGTGGTAAGGATATTCCTGGCACGGCAACCCATAGTCGGCAGGGACGGAAAGATATTCGCATACGAGCTGCTGTTCAGGTCCGGATACTCGGAAAAGGCGGATATAGAAGACGGAGGGAAGGCGACGGCCAAGGTAATCGAGTACCTCGTGAGCTCTTTTGGACTCAAGAAAGTCATAAGGGACAAGAAGGGGTTCATAAACATAGACGAGAACTCGGACGTTCTGAGCGTAGCCGACATACTGCCGACGGACAGGGTGGGCTTTGAGGTGCTGGAAACCTCTGTCCTTAGTGAGGACTTCCTGAACACGCTGAAGAAGCTTAAGGACCTCGGATACGAGCTCTCCCTCGACGACTTCGTTTACTTGGAGGAGTACGTACCCTACCTGGATCTCGTGGATTACGTGAAGATAGACGTTCTGGACAGAGCAAACTACCCCCTCGAAGAGGCCTTTGAGGTAGTTAAGAAGCACGACGTCAAGGTCATAGCCGAGAAGGTGGAGACGTACGAAGTTTACAGAAAGTGCTACGAGATGGGGTTCGACTACTTCCAGGGGTACTTCTTCCAGGAGCCCCAGCTCGTTACCTCCAAGACCGTGGAGCCTGCGTACGCCGCCCTTATTAAGCTCTACAACCTGCTCTCCTCAGAAGCTGAGGTGAAGGAGCTCGAGAAGGTCTTCAAGAGGTTCTCCGAGCTATCCGTAAAGC
>WFPN01000249.1 GCA_015487535.1 Aquificaceae bacterium | reverse complement strand
GACAGGTACGCCCAGATAATAGTGGACACGTACCAGAAACTCCGGATAGCTATGGCCGAGGTCGCGAAGGGAGAGAAACGATGAGGAAGCTACTCCTGGTCCTGCTTATATTCGCGAGCCTGCTGGTAGCACAGGAGAGAAAGGAACACCCTCTCCAGTACGAGGAAGTGATCGAAGGCATGGACTTTGAAGACGTGAAGCTCCTTCTAAAGACCGCGTTAGATGGGAGGAATATGAACGTTCTCGGTGTAGTCGATGTCTCTACTGAGAAGCCGAGGTTCTCTTATATGCTGGTCTGCAATCTATCCTATGCGGAGAAGATATTTAGGGAGTTCCCACAGCTCGGCGTTATGGCCCCCTGCAGAATATACCTCTACGAGAGGGAGGACGGTTCGGTGGTTGTAGGGTTCATAAACGTGGACACACTCCTCAAGGTCTTTAAGAAGGATCTCTCCGATCAGGCGAAGGAGCTCTTTAAGAAGGCGGATCAGGATGTTAAATCTGCCATCAGAGAGGTGAAGGGGGAGTTATGAAACTCTTACTGGCTCTGTTGCTTTTTTCCCTATCCTTTGCCTCCGAATACCCGAAGCACGTCAAGGAAACCCTTAAGAAGATAAAGGACAACGTCTATGGTGTCTTCGGTGTTTACGAGCAGGTGAGCTATGAAAACAGGGGCTTTATCTCGAACGCCTACTTCGTGGTTACCGAGGAGGCCGTGGTGGTTATAGACGCCCTTACCACATACAAGCTCGGGAAGGAGCTCGTCGAAACGATCAGGAGCGTGACCGACAAGCCCATAAAGTTCGCTGTGATAACCCACTACCACACCGATCACTTCTACGGTGTAGGGGCTCTGAAGGAAGCCGGGGCAACCATAATAGCCCACGAGTGGGCCTTCGACTACGTATCCCAGCCGTCGAGCTGGAACTTCTACGAGGCGCGGAAGAAGATACTCAAGGAACACATGGAAGGGACTGAGATGGTGGAGCCCGACATAACGATAACGCAGGGCCTCGACATACACTCGGGCAGGAAGAAGTTCGTTGTCAGGCATTACTGCAAGGCCCACACCCCTGGAGACGTGGTCATATGGATGCCCGAGGATAAGGTTCTCTTCAGCGGGGATATAGTCTTCGATGGAAGACTTCCCTTCCTGGGGTCTGGAAATTCCAAGACCTGGCTCGTGTGTTTGAAGAAGATCCTCGAGCTGGATCCCGATGTTCTGCTTCCCGGCCATGGCAAACCGATGCTGACGAAGGAAAGGATAAGGGACAGGGTAAACTGGACCTACAAGTACATAAGCGATCTCAGGAACACCATAAGGAAGATGATAGAGGAAGGCAGGGATATAGACTACGTCCGGGAGCACATAAACGAGGCACTCTTGGAGATAGATCCCTCTTACGCCCAGGTTCCCGTGTTCTTCGATGTAAATCCGGTCAACGCCTATTACGTTTACTTCGAGGTGGAGAACGAGCTGCTGGAGGAGGGAGAGTGAACCTCTAGATCTGTGAACACGAGTATATTTTTCTCGCTTTGAACCCTTGCCGCCGGTATGTCCTCGCCCTTCAATAGCTTCTCCAGAACCTCTCGCTTCTCCTCACCGAGAATGAGAAAGCTCACAGTCCGGGATCTGTTTATGTACTCCAAGCTCATGCTTATCCTCTCGAGACCGTCTGGAGACTTTGATGTGCAGGCGTTCTCCCCACATGGTTCACAGGGAACGTCCGGAAATATAGAGGCGGTGTGTCCGTCCCTGCCGATGCCAAGGAGTATAAGATCGAGCACGCCGGCCTTGGAGAGGGCCCTGTTAAAGTCCTCGCAGGCAGCTTTCAAGGGTAGCTCCGTCTTTATACGGTAGATCTTCGCCTTCTCGCCAAGGAACTCTCTGAGCATCCTGTAGTTGCTTCTCGGATCTTCGGAGGGAACGTACCTCTCGTCCGTGGGGAAAATCAGGGTTCTCTCCCAGTGAACGAAGGTGTCTGAGAGAATCTTGTAGGTCAGCTTTGGAGAGCTCCCTCCGGCGAGGCCGAGCTTGGCAACCCCCTTTTTGCCAACGCACTCCTCCGCGACATCCTTTATGAAGTCCGCGAGCTTCTCGCTCACCTCTACCGCATCCCTGCCCCTTACCAGTTTATACAAGGATCCAGCTCCTTCCGTCCCTCTTTATGAACTCCTCGGCCTCCTTGGGCCCCCAGCTCCCCGGCTCGTAAAGGTAGAGCTCTTCGCCCTTTTCCCAGCTCTCTATTATCGGCTGGACTATCTCCCACGCGAGCTCCGACTCGTCCTCCCTTATGAAGAGGGTCTGGTCTCCATTAACTATGTCCTCCAGCAGGGTCTCGTACGCTTCTGGAGGTTCCTCGATACTCTGGGCTATGTCCGTTTCCATGGAGCTCTCGACCGTGCAGGCCAGCAGTCCTGAGGGTGGCATAACCTGGAACCTGAAGATCAGCTTATTCCTTGGGGCGATCTCGAAGGCGAGCTTGTTCTGTTCGGGCATGCATCCCAAGAGCTTCCCGAAGTTTCCGGGAACTTCCTTGAAGACTACGACCGCCTGAGTTCTCTTCTCCTTGAGTCTCTTCCCTGTTCTGAGGTAGAAGGGGACATCCTCCCATCTGAAGTTCTGTATATAGAGCTTCAAAGCCACGAAGGTCTCCGTGTTCGATTCCCTCCCAAGCTCCTCCCTGTAGCCCCTGTACTGACCCCTTACGGCGAACTTCCTAACCTCCGAGGTCTTTATCCTCCTTATGGACTCCAGGACCTTTACCTTCTCATCCCTTATCTTCTCCGCGCTCATCACAGCCGGGGGTTCCATGGCGAGGAAGGAGAGTATCTGGAGCAGATGGTTCTGGACCATGTCCCTGAGGGCGCCCACCCTGTCGTAGTAGGAGACCCTTCCCTCGAGTCCTACGGTCTCCAGGGCTGAGATCTGGATGTTGTCTATGAAGTTCTTGTTCCATATGCCCTCGAATATGTAGTTGGAGAAGCGGACCGAGAGTATATTCTGAACCTGGAGCTTCCCTAGGAAGTGGTCTATCCTGTATATCTCCCTCTCCGTGAAGTAACGCTTAAGCTGAAAGTTGAGCCTCTTGGCAGATTCCAGGTCGAACCCGAAGGGTTTTTCCACGACTATCTTCCTCGGGTTCGTAAAGCTCCTCAGGGTAGCTCCCAGATGGGTCACAGCCGTCTCGAACAGGTCCGGTGGGAGTGCCAGGTAAAATATAAGCTCTACTCCCGGCAGGTTCTCTATCTCCTGGGCTATCTTTCTGTAACTTTCCCTGTCCATTACATCGAACTCTATGAACCTGAGGGGGACGGAGACCTCCCTCCTAAACCTTTCCTCAAAGGCTTCTATCTTTCCCCTCTCCCTGCCCAGGGCGTAAACCCCCACGAGCTTTCCGAGCCTTCCCTTCTTTGCGAGCCTCTCTATACCTGGATAGAGCTTTCTCCTGGCAAGGTCTCCCGTGCCACCCAGGATGAAGAAGGCAACCTTTTTATCCATCCTTCTTCTTTACCTCGTGCCTGCCGAACTCGTATCTGAGTGTTGCAAGGAGCTTATCCCTGAAGGAGTCTCCCTGTCTTGAGCGGAACCTGTTGAAGAGGGAGTCGGCTATGACCCAGAGGGGAACCCCGAGCTCCACCGCCGTCTGAACGGTCCACCTGCCCTCCCCTGAGTCCGGAACGTAAGGCTCCACATCCTTCAGATCTCCGAAGTCTTCGAACGATCTGTACGTGAGGTCCATAAGCCAGGATCTTATCACGCTCCCCTTTGTATATACTCTTGCCACCTCTTTGAGATCTAGATCGTACTGGGATTCCTTCATGAGCTCGAACCCCTCCGCGATGGCCTGCATCATCCCGTACTCTATGCCGTTGTGGACCATCTTAACGAAGTGGCCCGCTCCTGCCTTTCCGAGGTAGGCGTAACCGTCCCCATCGTAGGCGAGATCCGAAAAGAGATCTTCGATCTCCCTGAACACATCTTCCTCCCCTCCCACCATAAGGCAGTAACCCTGCTCTTCTCCCCATACACCACCGCTCACTCCAACGTCTAGGAAGTGGACCCCCATGCTGGATAGCTCGTTAAACCTCCTTACGGAGTCTTTGTAAAAGGAGTTGCCCCCGTCTATAACGATGTCGCCCTCGGTAAGGTAGGCCTTGAGCTCTTTCAGTACGCTGTCCACCACATGGGCTGGGACCATTATCCAGATTAGCTTTCTGTCCGAGAAGCTACCGCAGAGGAACTCAAGCTCTTCGAAGGCTTCTATACCGCTCTCCTCGGCCTTCCTTAGGGATTCCTCGCTCTTGTCGTAGCCAAACACAGTCCAGCCCTTCTTCAGCAACCTCCTTCCTATGCCAGATCCCATCCTCCCCAGTCCTACGATACCTATTTCCCTCATAGGGATATTGTAAGTCCTTTAAAATTGTTTAGGTGATACTGAGCGGCAGATTGGCAGATCTGGGGTGCAGGTCCGTTCTGAGGATAAGAAGATCCGCCATAAGATGGAACGTTGAGGAGATCTATAGGTTCTCAGGTAAGAAGATAATCGCCGTGGTCAAGTCCGATGCTTACGGGATCGGGGTAAAGCAGGTAGCCCCTATACTTAGGGAGCTCGATCCAGTGGATTCCTTTGCCGTCGCCTGTGTGGAGGAGGGTGTCTTTTTGAGGGAGCTGGGTATCAGGAGGGAGATTATAATCCTGGGCGGGATTTTGCCGGAAGAGCTTGAGGCTGTTAAGGAGTACAGGCTGACTCCTGTGGTCTCGGATCCGGAACACCTGAAGGTGATAGGAAAGGAGGATATCAGGTTCCACGTTAAGTACGACACGGGTATGGGCAGACTCGGTTTTGTGGATGAGATAGTGGACGATCCCAGGATAGTTGGTGTAATGAGTCATCTGTCCACGCCGGCGGACAGGGAGTTCTCCCTCCGTCAGATAGAGAGCTTCAGGAGGATAGCGGAAATGTACTCAGGTAAAGGACTGAAGGTTCACATAGAGAGCTCAGCGGGTATAGTTTACAGAGTACCGTTCGCTACCCACGTCAGGATAGGCCTCGCTCTTTACGGGGAGAAACCCCTAAGGGATTACCCTCTTAAACTTGAACCTGCTGTTAGCGTGTTCGCTAGGGTCCTTTCGGTGAAGGAGGTTCCGGCCGGATTTCCCATATCTTACGGCAGAACTTACGTAACTGAGAAGAGAACCAGGATAGGAGTGGTTGCCTTCGGATACGCGGATGGACTTATGAAGAGCTTGTCCAACAGGGGATACCTACTGTTCGAGGGAAATAAGCTGCCTATCCTAGGAAACATAACGATGGACATGACGGTTGTGGAGGTGGGGGATCTGGGTGTGAAGCCGGGCGACTGGGTGAGCGTGGTAGACGAAAGCAGAACCTTCGGGGACCTTGCCAGAGAAGCCGGCACTATCCCCTACGAGCTGATGTGCAATATATCGAGCAGGGTTAAAAGGGAGGTCATTTGAGGGAGAGTATCCACTCTGCCAGTTTCCTGGCCTCCTCCTCTGTAACTGGTTGAGGCGTCATCGGTATGCTACCCCACTTTCCCATGCTTCCCTTTGTGATACTCTTTACGAGCTCATCTACAGCGTTCTCCTTTCCAGCGTACTTCTTGGCTACATCAACGTAGGCCGGACCGACCTTCTTTCTGTCTATATCGTGACAGGCGAAGCACCCCTTCTTGTCGGCCAATGCGTATTCCTCGCTGACCTGCTTCTTCTCCTGGACCTTCTGCACTTCCTTAACTTCCTTCTTGGGAGGGGCTTCGGCCTTCTCTTCCTTCTTTTCACAGGACACTGAGAAGAGAGCCACAGTTACGAAAAGACCGCCTAGTACGTATCCGAGTCTCATATGTACCTCCTGCTTTATGTTGATCTCAAGCGCTCCATTATTATTTTAACCGCTTCCTCTACGCCCCCGGGATTGCTACCTCCACCCTGGGCCATATCGGGTCTTCCTCCTCCACCGCCCTTGAGGGCTTTCCCCACCTCCTTTATAAGCTCGTTCGCCTTTACCTTATCTGTTATTCCCTTAGAGACAGCCACCACCGTGGAAACCTTACCGTCCTTTTC
>WFPN01000248.1 GCA_015487535.1 Aquificaceae bacterium | reverse complement strand
ATGTGCTGTCGGAGATAGTTGCCCGATGTAGAGAGGCAGAGGTCCTTTGAGTTTACCATCTGGACGAGACTGCCTCCAGAGAGTGGGTCCTTTATCGCCAGAGCCCTTTTCTCTCCCCACACCTTCATATCCCCTGCCGCCCCTATAAAACCCCTCGGCACTTTCAGGATCTCGTAGGTTTTCTGCACCACGAACCCCTTCCCTATGCCTCCGAGGTCCAGCGCCATGTTCCTCTTCTTAAGGAATACCTCTGATCCGTCTATAACTATGTCCCTGTAGTTTACGAGCTCCTTGGCTTCCTCCAAACTTATACGTTTCTCTCTCTTATGTTTTATCGTTATCGCTCCTACGCTCGCATCGAAGTAGCCGTAAGTTCTTTCAGATATATCTATCGCTTTTCTCAAAACCTCCAAGGTCTCAGGGGAAACCTCAACGGGCCTTACACCAGCCCATCTGTTTATCAGGGATATTTCCGAACTAGGTATGTAGTCGGAGAGCTTCTCCTCGAGGGATTTCATTATCCTGTAAGCCCGGTAGGCGTCCTCTTCCCTCGGCAGATCCACTACCACGTAGGTCCCCATGAGGTAAAAGACCTTCTCTTTAGAAAAGGCAAGAGTCAGAACGAGGAGAAGTACAAGGATAGCCCTAAACATGGCTAGGGAATAAAATTAATCTATGCAAATTCTAAGGGAGAAGTTCAAGGGAGCAATAGTGGGGGCAGCCCTCGGGGACGCGGTTGGTAAGAACGTGGAGGATGTCGTCCAGGAGGAGGTATATGAATTCTACGGAGGTAGGATAGAGGGCTTTGTCCCCCCGCACCCTTCCAGCCCGGCCTACGGCCAGCTGCCCGAGGAAACCTCCGACGAGACCACCATCATGAGGATACTTCTAGAGAGCGTTATCTCCAAGAAGGGCATAGATGTTAAGGATTTTCTCAACAGGCTTATCCTGTGGTACGAGGATGAGACGAGCCACAGGTATCCGGATCCCACGCTCCTGAGGGCTATAGATCTCCTCTCCAGGGGGATAAACCCGGCTTCCCACGGACTGATCTCCAACTCGGTGGAGGGAATACTCAGGAGCGTTGTGGTGGGCCTCTACCACTACTACAACCCTGACCTTGCTGCTGAGGGATCTAAGCTAGTTTCCCTCCTGACACACAGGGGTCAGGCTATAGCCGATGGCTCTGCCGTTCTTGGGGCTTCCATATCTTACCTAGTACTCGAGGAGTTCGATCTCATCGATTTTAACGAGAGGATAAGGTTCCTTAACACCCTCAAGAGGTTCGTGGGGGAGAGGAAGTTCGAGAGGGTCATAGACCTTGTTCAGGATCTTCTCTACGAACAGGCAGACCTGGATATGGCTATAAGGAACATAGGTAACGGGAGCTACGTTTTCGAAGCCCTGCCTTTAGCTCTGTTTATATTCCTCTCTAACATCGGATCTCCCATCGAGGGTTTCTGGTGGGCGGTGAACTCGTACGGGGACTTCGGCGGTGATACGGACGCGGTGGGCTTCATAGTGGGAGCCCTGACGGGGGCTTACTTTGGGGAGAGTGTGTTTCCGAGGAACCTCGTTGAGGAGCTTGAGAACTCAGAACTCTATGAAGACCTGGCCCAAAAGCTGTATGATATTACAGAAAATATGATAATAAGGAGGTAAACAGATGCCTTACAAACTACAGGAGAGCTTTTTAAACACGGCGAGGAAAAGGAGGGTTAAGGTTTCTATCTATTTAGTAAACGGTGTGAGGCTTCAGGGGAAGATAAGATCTTTCGATATGTTTACCATACTTTTGGAGGATGGTCGTCAGCAGACCTTGGTATATAAACACGCTATAACCACGATAATTCCTCACGAGAGACTTGAGATAGAGTTCGAAGAGGCGGGGGTGCCGGGACAGGCTTAGAACATACCCGGTGGCTTCCCCTTCGATATAACGAGCCTATCCACAGGCTGACCGCCTTTGAGGTGTTGATTTACTATTTCGTCCACGTCCTCTACCTTAACGTTCCCGTACCATATACCCTCGGGGTAAACGACGATGGTCGGTCCCATCATGCAGGGGCCCAAGCATCCCGTAGGTGTAACGGCCACGGACATGAAGAGCTCAGGGTCCTGCTGAAGCTTCTCCATAAACGCCTGGTAAACCTCCCTCGAACCTTTCTCCGCACAGGATCCCTGGGGATGTCCGGGAGGTCTCTGGTTTACGCATACGAAAACGTGCTTGAATTCCATTCCCTTTACCTCCTTAGGATTTTGACCATATTTTATCAGTCAAGAGCCATCAGCTCTTATGAGCTTTCTCAATCACTTGAGAACTTTCTTTGTCTTTATATAGAAGATGTATAGGTCGAGCTCCGCCTGGGTTATGCCCAGCTCTTTGCAAACTTTCTCGAGAACCTTCTCAGCTTCTAGGTATCTCTTTGGGGTCATCGTCTTGACCTCCGGGAAGAGCCCGTTTTCGGTCAGGAACCTGTAAACGTGTCTGTCTATTATCGCTACATCCTCCCTCCCTATGTTCCTGAGAAAGTGGGAGGCCTCCTTGTACCCGAAACCCTTCACCTTCAGATCCGACTTGGGATCCGCCAGGAGTTCTCTCAGGCTCTTGGAGTCTTTATCGCCCCTTACCACATCTTCTATCTCGGACCACCTTTCCCTAACCTCCAGGATCCTCTCCGCTCTTTGCTCGGGGAACCTGTGTCCGTGCTTCCTTATAACTTGGACGAGCTCCTCAAAATCAAGGT
>WFPN01000247.1 GCA_015487535.1 Aquificaceae bacterium | reverse complement strand
GTGATGGGCATAGTCGCTAGGGGTGGAGCGATCCTGGCCCAATGGATGACAGAGCATGGAAAACAGAACCCACTCTACGAACACTTCGACAAGATATGCGAGATATTCAAGAAGTACGACGTCTCCTTCTCGCTCGGGGACGCCCTAAGGCCCGGATGTATAGAGGACGCCACCGACGAGGCCCAGCTGGCAGAGCTGAAGGTCCTCGGTGAGCTTACCGAGAAGGCCTGGAAGCACGACGTTCAGGTCATGGTAGAAGGTCCTGGGCACGTTCCCCTGAACGACGTTGAGTTCAACATGAAGATCCAGCAGCTCTGGTGTAAAGAGGCTCCCTTCTACATCCTCGGTCCGCTAGTTCTCGATGTAGCGCCTGGATACGACCACATAGGTAGCGCTATAGGGGCCGCCTTGGCAGGATCGGTGGGAGCAGCGATGCTCTGCTACATAACTCCCAAAGAGCACCTGGGACTTCCCAACGTTGAGGATGTCAAGCAGGGGGTGATAGCCTACAAGATCGCGGCCCACGCGGCTGATGTAGCAAAACACTGGCCCGGGGCAAGGGACTGGGACCTCGAGATGTCCATAGCGAGGTACAACTTCGACTGGAACAGGCAGTTCGAACTGGCTATGGATCCCGAGACCGCGAGGGCATACCACGATGAGACACTCCCTCAGGACGGTTACAAGACGGCCAAGTTCTGCTCCATGTGCGGACCTGAGTTTTGTTCCTACAAGATCTCCCAGAAGGTTCAGGAAAAGGTGGAACCCGAGGAGCTCTTGGCTAAGGACAACTGGATAGCGCCATGAGGTCCTGGACGTACTTCATACAGCTGGTAGGAAGGAACGAGAAGGGAGAGGAGATGCATGAAGGGGCCCTCTACATAGTGGCCGTCCCCACCGATAAGAACCTCTTCCAGGCTCAGAAGCTCAGCTGCTTCTCAGAACACTACCTGCCGGAAGAGAGCGCGGTAAATTACGGGAAGGCCTTCGCGGTGGGGGTGGAGTTCGAGGTCAAAAATCCTGAAGACTACGGCCTGAGCTTTTTCAGAGAGGAGGACGAGCTATACGTGTTCAAAGAGGGTATATCGATGAAGGAGGGTCTCAAGAGCGTTTACAAGCTCCTGATGGACCGCCTCAGCGAACTTGGGTACGGAAAGGACTTCGACACCATCTTCGATATGGGAAACCCCTCCGAGGATCTGATGAGGGAGTGCTTACTCGAGGCGATAAAAGGTGAGTGAAAGGCTTATAAAACATCGTTTTAAAGGATTGACCTATCTCATACTTTTTGCCTTGACAATATAAGGAAATCCTTATAAATTGTAGGCATCATCTCATAGAGAGCGGAGGTTTAATAATGGATCAGGAGAAGAAGCTTATCACACCAGGCCCTTCGGGTTACATACCGACACCCGGAGCCTTTATGGGTGTCGAACTGCCCCCGCCTGGGAAGGCTCTCCTCTACGGAGAGATAGTGGACGAAGAGACCGCCATGAGAGAGGCCGCTAAGGCCATGCTCACCAGGAAGAACCCAACCATATTCCCGGGACCGCTAGTCCTGTGGGGATGGAACGCGGGTGCTATGGAGAAGGCCAAGGCGGTTCTCGAGCTAGCGATGGAGATACCCAACTGCAGAATAATCCCGATGCCGGACTACAGGCCCAAATACCCCAAGATAGATCCGGAGGCTGAGATAAATCCGAACCACCCTAACCTTACCATCCTTCACAACAAGATAGAGGCATGCATATTCGTTGGAGTTCACTGCCACTACGCGAACCTGTCCCTGAGGATGATAAGGGCGGGGACAAACTGCTTCACGATAGCCCTCTGTGCCGAGATGGGACACGAGGACGCGATGGTATCGTTGAGGGATGTTCACGCCGAGGAGATAAGGAGGTTCAGGGATGTTCTCGTTCAGGTCAGGAACGAGCTCGGCATAGAGTGGGAACCCAAGCTACCTCCGGAGAACCCGTCTCTTCCAAAAGAGGACTGGACGAAGATCTCGCCCCTCGACTTTGGGGAGTACGCGGCCCTGCTT
>WFPN01000246.1 GCA_015487535.1 Aquificaceae bacterium | reverse complement strand
GGCCTTATGGTGGCTCTTGCAAAGATGACAAAGCTCTTTTCCGCCGAGAGGAGACCTTCCGTCGATGAGATAGAGAAGGCTAAGCAGGCCCTCGACCTTACCCTCTGAGGGCCTTTAGCTTCTCTCCACTATGCTCCTCACTATCTCCTTCTCCAGGGGAGAGCTTATCTTGGGGATGATCGTTTCTAGAACGGTAGTCTTAGCATCTCCGTATTTCTTGAGCCTTCTGGCACATCTTATCGTGTCCCTTATCGAGAAGACGAACTCCACCGGCTCTTCCGACTGCTGGGTCTGGTAGGCTCTGTACGCCTTTCTTATCTCGTTAGCTATCTTCAGGAGTTCGAAGAGGAGCTTTACCTCTCTCTCCCTCTCCGGCGTCCTGAGTTCTTCTCCCCTAGCTGTTTTTACATCGTTCACCACAAGGTACCATAGGTAGGTGAAATCCTCCCTGCCGAGCGGTGCAACCTCCTCCACGTAGTCCTTTAGGATAATCGCCTCATCTGGATAGTAGAAACCCCGCTCGTCCTGGAAGGGCGGATAGTCTATGTATAGTACGTCCGCCCTCGACTTTATGTCCTGAGGAAGCTCCGAAACCCCGAGGTAGTTCTGGGGGTTCATACCTCCTACGAGTATCACGTCTGGCCTCGCCTTTATCACCTCTCCGTAAGAGAGAACCAAGTATCTCCTGTAGTCGAAGAGGGGGTTGAATATCTTGACGAGGGAGGGAGGAAGTGTGTTTATCTCGTCCAGGTATATGACCGCACCGGGGGTTCTGAGAGCCTTCACCAGGTCTGAGTAAACCCTCTTGGTTCCTCTCTTGGGATCGAACTCATAGACAAAGGTTATATCCTCCTTTTCCATCTTGGAGTTGCAGGGGACTATAAAGAGGGGCCTGTTTGTAAGGGCGGAGAAGACCTCCACCAGGAAGTTCTTGCCCACACCAGCGTCCCCTTCCAGGATCAGTATTCCCTCTTCATACTCGAGCTGTTCCTTCACAAGGGATGTGAGCTTCTCAAGGTTCTGTACGAACCAGGGTGTCTCTTCGTAAGATACGAACTCCGGTACTCTCGGCTTCTCCGTGGAACACAGTCCGTTGAGATGCTTGAGGTACCTGTTTACCCAAGAGGGGAAGTGTTTTAGCTCCTCCTGGGTGAGTATGTTGTTGTACCTCTTGGGCTCTACTAAAACGCCGTCCTCCCGCTCAAAGAGGAGCTTCCCGAAGACCTTTCCGTCCTGGAGGATCTTATCCTCGACCTTTATACGCCACTTGAGCCTGACAGGCTCTCCCTCGAACTTGGGAAAGCGTTCCCTACCGAAGCGAACTTCCTTATCCGAGATCTCTATCGAGAAGGTCCTAAGCCTGTCCTCTATAAGCTTCTCCTGGAGGGTCCTCACGAGCCTCTCCAGGGCGGGGTTGTAGAGCTCTCTGGGAAGTCTTGAGATGAAGGAGCGTGTCTCTTTAACCTCCGGGAGGGCCTCTAGATCCCTTATATCGGTGGTGTGAGCCTTAGCGAGGGACTTCCTGACCTTCTCTAGATGCTCTTCTAAGGTCTTCTCGAAGTAATCGGAGACTTTATCCTTAAGTGTGCTGAGCTTCTCCTTCCATCCGTCCTCGGACCCTTCTATCCTGCTTTCTATAAGCCTGAAGTCCTCTCCCGTTATTGTTCCTTCCCTGAGTTTTTTTTCGATGTCTGAGATGAATATCTCGTAGGATCTGTCCCTCAGTTTCTCCCGTGCTTCCTTCACTATCTCCCTCACCCTCTTTAGGGGAACGTCGAGCGTATCGAGATCCACGAACTCTTTAACCTTGGTTAGCTCCTCCTCGGTGGAGAGGCTCTTTATCTTCTTCAGAAACTCTTTATACAGCTTCTCCGCGTTCTTGAGTATCTGTTTCTGTCTCTCAGGTGGATACACGAAATCTATCAGGTTAGTCTCGAGCTTCTCCAGGTAGTAGAGCCTTCTGTCCTCCACGTCCTCGAACCTGGAGGTGTAAACGCTCCCGTCGGGAGACACGTTCACTATGCTGTACCCCACGCCCTCCACGAAGCCGATGAACTCCTTAGAAGAGAGATCGTACACACCCAGCCTGTTCTCCTGAGCGTCTGCTGTGAACAGGAACCTGCCGTCTGGTGAAACGTCGAGGGTAGATACCTCATGCTCCGCAGGGAGTTCGGCATCCACGTTGTCTAGGTTAGTGTCGTAGAGGATTATCTTCCCAAGATTGTTGTCTGCAAGGAGTATCTTGTCTTCCAAAGACACTAACGCCCTCGAGGGAGCCCAGTCGAGCCTCTTGAGGAGGTTACCACCCATGCTGTATATCGCTGTCCCCTGAGTTCCCCCGAGAGCGAGCTTGCCGCTCGGGAGTATCTTTATGACCTTGAGGTCCCCTATCTCCGAATCCCTGTATATGAAGGTGCTCTTGAAGTCCACCGTCTCCTGGGAGAGGTCCCCTGCCAGATCTATCGTGTATATCTTCTCCCCGACAACCCCGAAGGCGAGGGTTCCCTGCCTTATATCGAGTCCTCCGGTGGGCCTGAGGCCTTCCTGGGAGATCCTTACCGTCTTCCAGGAGGAGAGGTCCTTCGGCTGGTTCAGGTAGTAGATGGCGAGGTAAGGAGAGGCCACTATGCCGAGGTACTTTCCGCTGAAGACTATGTCGGTAACTGACTGGGATGGAGGTCTCGCGGGGAGCCTGTGGAGCTTGCCGGTCCAGTCGTAGAGTTGAAAGACTCCGTACCTTCTCCCCACCAAGGTCCAGTACCCATCATCGCTCGAATCTATAGCCTCTACCCAGTACTCCTCTATCTTTGCGTCGGGATCTCTCTCCAGGCCTTCCGTAAGGTACAGCTTAAGCTCACCAAATTCGTAAGTTTCCCTTACCTCTGTCCTCTCTTCTCTCTTTCCTACCAGTCTGTCGAAGAACTTCATGGGAATATGGTAAACAAAAGGCGAGTTTATAACTATGTTTTAGACACACATTGAGCTACGTCATAAAAACGGGTAAAGCCCGTCTATAATCTTCAATTAGACTGACATGTCAGTTCAGACCAGGGGGAGGCTTATAGAGGCCGCCAAGAGGGTTTTTTCAAAGAAGGGATACCACAACGCCCAGATAGCCCACATAATCGACGAGGCCGGAGTCGCAAGGGGAACCTTCTACCTTTACTTCAAGAGCAAGGAGGAAATTCTCAAAGAACTCCTCAAAGAGGTTGTGGAAGAGCTCAAGGAGAGGATAAGGGTCGTGGATCTCTCCAGGGATCCGGTCGAACAGGTGGTGGAGAACGTGGAAAGGGTTGTGGAGTTCGCCCTCGAGGAGAGAGAGCTCGCGAGGATCGTACTCCAGAGGAACAGTGATCCCGAGCTGTTTAGGGTTATAGACGAGTTCTTCGAGGAGATAGCAAACCTGATAGAGCATTCATTAAGGCTCGGTATAGATATGGGGATAATAAGGGAGTGCGATACGTCTCTCATAGCTAGGGGTATCCTGGGGGCTTTGAAGGAGATAATTCTGAGCCTTCTTGATAAGGAGGGGGTAGATACATATTCTGTGGCCGAAGAGATAATTGAGCTTGGAATGAGAGGAGTGTGGAAACCAGCGGGAGGTGAGAGCCATGGAGGTAGTTCAGGAGTATAGGGCCTACAGGCCCCGTCCCATAAAGAGGGAGGAAAGGGACAAGGTCACGATCGTTTACGGAGGCCTCACATGGAAACATGAAAGGCTCATCCAAGGAGCCCTGGAGAACGCGGGCTACAAGGCCGAACCCCTGCCGCAGATAGAGAGAAGGGACCTGGACATAGGGAAGGAGCTTATAGACACGGGCGCCTGCTGTCCCACCACCTTCACCGCGGGCAACCTCGCAAGGTTTTTGAAGGAAAAGAGCGAGAAAGAAGGTAAAGATAAGGTAAAGGAAGGCTACGCCTTCGTGACCATAGGGGCCTGCGGTCCCTGCAGGTTCGGCCAGTATCACGAATCCTACGAGAGAGTCCTCGAGAACCTCGACTTCAAGGACTTCAGGATGTTCCTACTTGACCTCCTCCAGATGGAGCAGAACGAGGGTGGTATTGAGATAACCATGCCCCTGACCTTCGGCCTGATCTACTCGATGTTCCTGGGCGATCTACTTACGGATATTGAGTACGCGACCCGTCCTTACGAGGTGGTTCCAGGGGAAACCGATAGGGTCCTTAAAGACAGCATAGAGCTCCTGTACCAGAGGTTAAAGGAAAGACCCCAGAAGGGCAAAAAGCTCGGATCCCTTCTGTGGCACGTTACCACACCTTACTTTACAAACGCCCTGAAGGAAGTTAAGGAGCTTTGGGACGGGGTGGAGGTGGACAGACTCAGGGTAAAGCCGAGGGTGAAGATCACGGGCGAGTTCTGGCTACAGACCCACGAAGGGGACGGGAACTACAACATAAAGAGATGGCTCGAGAGAGAGGGGGCCGAGGTCATACCTCCCCCGATAGCGGTTTGGATGGACTACCTGATATACATGAGCCTCTGGAGGATGGAAGAGAGCAGGGAGTTTGTGGATAAGTTCTGGCTCAAAAAGGCTGTTGTTAAGCTCCTCCTTGGACTGTACCACTACACTTACAACAGATTGAGGAAAGCCCTGAACAACATACCTAACCCTCTCCCTCCCCAGGAGGAACTCAGGAGGCTCGCAAGGCCTTACTTCCATCACTTCCTCGCCGGTGGTGAGGGCTTCATGCTGATAGGAAAGGCCCTCTATGCACATCTGAACAAACACGCCCACATGATCTGCGAGCTCTCACCCTACGGGTGTATGCCTAATACCATGTCCATAGGAGCGATGCAGGCAGTACTCGGGAAACATCCAGACCTTCTATACGCCCCGATCGAGGTCAAGGGAGATGCGGAGGTTCATGCCCTCTCGAGATGTCAGATGATACTCACGGAGGCAAAGAAGCGCGCCCAGAGGGAGTTTGAGGAGGCACTAGAAAGAACCGGGCTGACCGTGGAGGATATAAGAAACTACGAGGAAGACCACCCTGAGCTAAAAAAAGCTATGTACAAGATCCCACACTACGGCTACGCGGGAACGTCCGCCAACTACGTTGTGCACATTGCAAAGCTGATGGGGAGGGTTTAACGTGACTCTCCGAAGAGGCGTGTGGTCACAAAGTAACCTGCTAGGAGCCCCAGAACACCTAGAATTGAGAGGAGTATTATCATCTGGTCATTTGTCATCCTTTCCTCCTCTAAGCAATATAGAGCCAATTAGTACAGCGGTCAAACCTACTCCAAAGTTTCTGAAAGCCTCAGCCCAATACTTCTTCAGCACTAATGATATTTTACGGGAGGTCTGAGATGCTAACCCTCGGTCTGGATGTGGGATCTACTACATGTAAGTACGTTCTGATAGATGAAAAGGGCGAGATAATCGCCAAAAACTACGAGCGCCACAACACAAAACAGGCTGAGAAGGTTCTTGAGTTCTTAGAAAGGTTAGAAGAGGAGCACGGTTTTACGGCCGGAAGGGACAGGGTTTATATAACAGGTTCCGGAGGAGGCCTCATTGGTGAGCTGATAGGTGCACGGTTCGTTCAGGAGGTTGTGGCAGTATCTACGGCGGTTGAGAAACTCCATCCGAATGTGAGGTTTGTATCCGAGATAGGCGGTGAGGACATGAAGACCATATTCTTCCACGGGGAGGGAGACAAGAAAACCCGTCAGGTCTTCATGCAGAGCGCCTGCGCAGGGGGGACTGGAACGTTCATAGAAAAGAGTGCTAGAAAGCTGGGAATATCTCCGGAGAAGCTCTCCCAGATGGGATACCTGGGCTACCAGCTCCACAAGGTAAGCTCGAAGTGCGGTATATTTGCGGAAGCTGACGTGAACACCCTGGTTAAGGCCGGGGTGCCCGTTGAGGAGATAATAGCGAGCCTGTTTGAGGCTGTGGTCTATCAGAACCTCGCGGTCCTTACAAAGGGAAACACGCCGAGGCCAGAGGTCCTGCTCCTTGGAGGCCCCAACCTGTTCTTCAAGGGGCTTCAGGAGGCTTGGAGGCATCACCTTTCGAGGCTCTGGGAGGAGAGAGGAGTGCCCATACCTGAGGGTAAGTCTCCCGAGGAGCTCGTAATAGTTCCCGAGAACGCCCTCTACTACGCCTCCCTCGGGTGCGCGCTAACCGCTATGAGCGAACCTGAGACATCTGGACTCTATGCGGGCAAGGACAAGCTTAGATGGTGGGTAGAGGAAGGCCAGCACGAACAGAAGAAGAAGGAAGGAAGGAGGGGCCTCTGGGAAACGAGGGAGGAGCTTGAAAAGTTCAGGGAAGAGTACGAGCCGCAGGTCTTCGCTTACAGGAACAGAAAGCCCTACGAGGGAGATATAGACGAGGTGGTTATAGGTTGTGATTTTGGCTCCACAACCGCAAAAGCGGTCTGTCTATCGAAAGACAAAGAGGTTCTGTTCTCTGTCTATACACTCAGCAAGGGCAATCCGATCGAGGATGCCAAGTATCTGTTTAGAAAGATCAGGGAGAGGATTGGGGATGCCAAGGTTCTTGGTGTAGGCGTTACCGGATACGGTAAAGA
>WFPN01000245.1 GCA_015487535.1 Aquificaceae bacterium | reverse complement strand
TCCTTCCCTTGGTTATGGTTCCCGCGGGAAGCACCCTACACAGGCCGTAGCAGTTGGCCTTGCTTATCACGTACTCTGCCACGTGAGGGGAGTCTATGGGAGGATCTGTGTTGGGCATGCAGACGACCGTGGTAAAGCCGCCGGCAACCGCCGCCTTAGAGCCGCTGAGGATATCCTCTTTGTAGGTCTGGCCCGGATCCCTCAGATGAACGTGAAGATCGACGAAGCCGGGTGAAACTATCAGGCCCCTGGCGTCTATTATCTCAGCCTCAGGTTCGAATATGTCCTCCTCTACCCTGCTTATCCTGTCGCCCTCTATAAGAAGGTCGTAAACACCCAGGAGCTCCTGGGAGGGGTCTATCAAGGTCCCTCCCTTTATCAGGTACTTGAGCATCAGCCTTCCTTCTGGGCGCCTTCCTGAGCGAGCCTCTCAGCCTGCTCCACCATGTTCAGGACCTCTGGTATAGCCGATTTCAGGGCTGAGAAGTCCTCAAGCTCCCTGAAGTTGGAAACGACCACGGCTAGAGAGCTCAGGATCTCCTCCTTGAGGGGCCCATCGCCCACCTTTATCTGGGCCATCGCTCCGAATATGGGATGCTTTATGCTCTCTATCAGAGGCTTCGCCTCCTCAGGGGAGTTTGAGCTGGCTATCTGCTCAAGGGCTTCCCTGAACCTCTTGATAAGGTTGATACCGATCTGAAACTCCTGGCTCATACCCATATCAGCTCACCTCCTCAAGGAGCTTTTTCTTCAAGAGATCTACCTCGTCATCCTCGGATAGGCCGAGATGTTCCAAGAGCCTTCCTATGCTGACCCATTTCTTCAGGACCATACCCTGGGTGACCAGGGTCTCGAAAGGCTCATCGTCCCTCACGAGGCCTATGTCCTTCAGGAACTTCTGGAAGAACCTCGCGTACAGCAGGTGCAGAACGGCGTGCTCTATGCCACCTATGTAAACGTCAACCGGCATCCAGTAGTCGGTCTTACCCTTATCAAAGGGTTTCCCCTCGTTCTTGGGATCGCAGTATCTGAGGAAATACCAGGAGGAGTCGAAGAAGGTGTCCATCGTGTCCGTTTCCCTCCTCGCCGGCCCTCCGCATTTTGGGCAGGTGGTCTTCACGAACTCTTCAGAGGTCTCGAGCGGGTTCCCCCTTCCGGTGAACTTAACGTCGAGGGGGAGTTTTACCGGCAGATCTTCTTCCGGGACTGGGACGGTCCCGCACCTCTCGCAGTAAACGATGGGTATAGGGGTTCCCCAGTACCTCTGCCTCGAGATGTTCCAGTCCCTTAGCCTGTAGGTTACCTTGAAATCTCCGAGGCCCTTCTCTTTTAGCCACCTCGTTATCTCCCTCTTCGCCTCTTCGCTATCCATCCCGTCGAAGCCGTCCGAGTTCACGAGTCTCCCCTTCCCTTCGTAGGCTCCCTTCTCAAAGTCCCAGTCTTCGTCTTCCGGCAGGATCACGGGGATTATATCTATCCCATATTTCTTTGCGAACTCCCAGTCCCTCTGATCGTGGGCCGGGACGGCCATTATCGCCCCGGTTCCGTACTCGAAGAGGACGTAGTTCGCCGTCCATACGGGGATCTCCCTGCCGTTCGCTGGGTTCTTTGCATAAACTCCCAGGAACACGCCCTCCTTCTCCTGTGCGGTTGTCCTCTCCCTGGTGGATTGGGATCTGACCTTCTCCAGAAACTCCTCAACCTCCGTTAGCTTTCCTCCCTCCTTAGCGAGCTCCAGGGTAAGGGGATGCTCGGGAGCTAGGACCATGAAGGTTGCCCCGAACACCGTGTCGGGCCTTGTTGTGAACACCTCTATAGCTCTCTCCCCTACGAAGAATTTAAGGACCGCACCCTCGGACCTGCCTATCCAGTTCCTCTGCTGGGCGATCACCCTCTCGGGCCACTTGCCTTCGAGCTTCTTGAGATCCTCTAAAAGACGCTCGGCGTAATCGGTTATCTTCAGAAACCAGGAGGGTATCTCCCTCTGGACCACAGGGGTCCCGCATCTCCAGCACTTGCCTTCTATCACCTGCTCGTTCGCAAGGACCGTCTCGTCGTGGGGACACCAGTTCACGACAGCCGTCTTTCTGTATGCTACGCCCTTTTCGTACATCTTCAGGAATATCCACTGGTTCCATCTGTAGTACTCAGGGTCGCAGGTTGCTATCTCCCTCTCCCAGTCGTAGGAGAGGCCGAGGAGCTTGAGCTCCCTCCTCATGTTATCTATGTTCTCGTAGGTCCACTTGGCCGGATGTATTCCGTGCTTTATGGCTGCGTTCTCTGCCGGCAGACCGAAGGCGTCCCAGCCCATAGGATGAAGAACGTTGTAGCCCTTCATCCTCAAGAACCTTGCGAGGGCGTCCCCGATGGTGTAGTTCCTCACGTGCCCCATATGTATCCTTCCAGAGGGGTAGGGGAACATCTCGAGTACGTAGAACTTGTCACCTTCAAAGTCCCGAGCCTTGAAAACCCCCTCCTCTTCCCAAACTTTCTGCCACTTCTCCTCTATAGATCTTGGATCGAACCTCTCGGCCATCAGTAAGAATTATAGCCCAAGGATCTGAGCGATCTCCTCCTCAGGGAGGGGTTTGGAGAGGAAGTATCCCTGACCGAAGTCGCAACCCATACCCTTGAGGATCTCTAGGTGTTTTTCGTTCTCTATACCCTCTGCGGTAACCTGAAGGCCCAGGTTCTTTGCAAGCTGGACTATGGCGTTCACTATAGCTCTGTCGTTCGGATCCCTGTCTATGTCCCTCACGAAGGAGGTGTCTATCTTCAGAATATCTACGGGAAGTATCTTCAGGTATGCTAGGGACGAATAACCTGTCCCGAAATCGTC
Organism: Aquificaceae bacterium; assembly: GCA_015487535.1. Classification (GTDB taxonomy): domain Bacteria; phylum Aquificota; class Aquificia; order Aquificales; family Aquificaceae; genus Hydrogenivirga. Next base: position 2,096 of record WFPN01000245.1, on the reverse strand, counting down.
TATCGCTATCTTCACCCCGAGATCCTTGAGCTCTCCCAGGCTCTTCCTTGCAAACTCAACGTTTTCCATAATCACACTCTCCGTTATCTCTAGAACCAGGTAGCCTCCGCCTATCCTGCTCTCTCCGAGTATCCCTTTAACCCTTTCGGGGAAGTCCTCTTCCCTGAACTGAACCGCCGAGACGTTCACCGATATGGGAACCTTCCACTCCTCCGCCTTCCTGCACGCCTCCCTCAGCACCCACTCGCCGACCTCGTTTATCAGTCCGGTCTCCTCCAGTATAGGTACGAACTTAGAGGGTGGGACCAGCCCGAGATCCTCGCTGTTCCACCTCAGAAGTGCTTCGAGGGCGTGAACCTTCATGTTGCCGAGATCATAGCAGGGCTGGTAGTGGAGTACGTACTCTCCCTTCCCCAGAGCTCTGGCCAGATGCTTCTCCATGAGCATGAACTCGGCTATCCTAGCGTTCATTTCCTCTCTGAAGAACTGGTAACTGCCTACGGGAACCTCCTTAGCGTGGGATAGGGCCATCTCCGCTTTCCTGACCAGCTCCTCCGGATCGCTCCCATCCTCGGGAAAAACGGCGACCCCAAGCCGTACGTTCAGCTTTAGCTCGTCCCCGTTAGCCCTGAAGGGTTTCTCGAAGGCCTTGAGTATCCTCGTAAGAACGTTCGGTATATCTTCCCTCTTTGCCACGTCGGTCAGGATAACGCCGAACTCGTCGCTACCGAGCCTCGCCACCGTATCCCCCGGTCTGAGAGTTTCCCTGAGCCTCTGGGCTATCTCTCTCAGTATCCTGTCTCCTACCTGGTATCCATAGGTCTCGTTCACGTACTTGAACCTGTCCACGTCCATGAAGCCCACGGCAACGAGCCTCTGGGTCACCTTCGCCCTCGCTATGTGGAAGGAGAGCCTCTCCATGAAGTTGTTCCTGTTAGGAAGCTCGGTAACGGGATCGTAGAGGGTTATGTAGTTGAGCCTCTCCCTCAGTTCCCTCTCGTGGGTTATGTCCTTCCCCGTTGCGACAAAGCCGATTATCTTTCCCTCCCTGTCCCTGATGGGGGCTATCGTCTGGTCCAGGTAGAAGATCTCCCCATTTTTCTTCCTGTTTATAAATATGCTCCTGAAGGTCCTCCCCGAGAGTATGGTCTCCCAGAGCTTCCTGTAGAAGTCTTCCGTGTGCCTTCCCGATTTAAATACGTTCGGCTTACTTCCTATGAGCTCCTCTACCTTGTAGCCGGTTATCTCCTCGACGGCCTTGTTGGCGTACTGGATGATCCCGTTCTCATCCGTTATCAGAACCCAGTCCGAAGCCTGCTCGACGGCGAGGGAGAACTTGTGGAGTTTCTCCTCCTTCTCCAGGAAGTCTAGGGCGAAGCTGAGCTCGTCGCCTATGTCCATCACAAGCCTCAGGGTCTCTTCATCGAAGAAGCCCCTCTCCGAGGCGTAGAGGTTCATTATCCCAACCGACTTTCCCTGGAGCTTGAGGGGAACGGTTGCGGAGGAAAGAAAACCCCTCCTCAGCATCTCCTCCCTCAGATCCTCCTGGCCTATCTCTTTCTCCGTGTCGTTGTTCACCACTATCTCGCCGCCCCTGAAGGCCTCGCCGCATGGACCTGTTCCCTCACTTATGTTCTTCTCTATCGTTTCCCTCACAACGTCAAGGAAATCCTCAACCTCACCGCAGGTGCTCACCACCTCGAGCCCCTCCTCCTCGACCAGTCCTATCCACACGCCCCTGAAACCGCCGTGCAGCGTAAGGGCCTGACAGATCTTGCGGAGTAGTTCTACCCTGTCCCTCTCCTGGAGGATTATCTCCCCTATCATAGAGAGCGTCTTGTAGAGCCTGTTGGCCTTCTGGAGCTTCCTCTCTGTATCGAGCAGATCCCTTTCGTACCTCGCCTTCCCTATGGCGAGGCCCAGTATGCTCGCCACAGACTCGGAGAAATCCACCTCCTCCTTCGAGAACCTTCTCTCCTTCCTGTAGTATATGCACAGGGTCCCGTAGGGTTTGTCTCCGCTCTTGATCGGTATGCAGAGGCCGCTCTTTAAACCTAGAAGGAATGTATCGGGCGAGAGCTTGAACCTCCTTTCCC
>WFPN01000244.1 GCA_015487535.1 Aquificaceae bacterium | reverse complement strand
CCAGCGGGCGAAGGTGTCTATGTTCCTTAGGAGGCCGGATACTGTGGAAGCTATACGCTTGAGAACTTTGTCTCCCGTAGAGTGGCCGTATGAGTCATTTATCTTCTTGAAGTTGTCTATGTCGAAGAGTATGAGGGCTAGGGGCTCGTTATACCTGTCAGCCTTACCTATCTCTATCGAGAGTATTCTCTCGAACTCACCCCTGTTCTTTATGCCCGTGAGGGCATCGTGGGTGGCCAGGAACATGAGCTCCTTCTCTATCCTCTTCTTGTCTGTTATATCGGATCCTATCGACAGGATCTCGGAGAGCTCTCCGTTCTCGTCGAATATAGGCTTGTTCCTCCAGAGGACGAAGACCCTCCTACCGGTAGCCGTAACGTTCTCGTTCTCGTTGTGTATGTATCTCTGCGGATTCTTGGCTATATCGTTTATCATCAGATGTAGGTCTCTCCCTTCGGTATCCGTTTTAGGCACTATAGTGGATAGAACGTTTTTCCCTATAAGCTCTTCCCTCTTGTACTCAAAGAACCAGGCCCCGTACTCATTTATGAAGGTTATAGTTCCATCGGGCTTCCACCTCAGAACTATGCTGTTTACGTTCTCAACTAGCTCCCTGTAATTTTTCTCGCTCATGGAGAGCCTCCTTTCAAAGTCCTTCCTGTCCGTTACGTCTATCAGGAAGTTCATGGTAGCCGGTCTGCCGCCGATCTCTATCACAACGGGTCTCACGTGAAACCACTTCACCTCACCGTTCTTGGTTATCACCCTGAAGTCGTACTTCTCCTCCGCCTCCTTACCGGCGATCCTGTTCCTGAAGTTGGTTATAACCCTCTCGAGGTCCTCCGGATGTATGGCCTCCTTTATATCGAAGCCCAGGATCTCCTCTCGCGTGTAGCCTGTCAGCTCGCAGAGCCTCGGGTTGGCATAGATTATCTTCTCATCCTGAATTATCGCTATCCCCTCCTCCGCGTTCTCTACTATAAGCCTGTAGTCTATGTCCACAACCTTTATATTACCCTTCACCTTGATGAAAGACAAGTTCGCCACTATCTTCAGTACTGATGCGCAGTCCGTTTATAGACAGGGTCAAGATATTCGTAAAAGGAGGAAAAGGAGGAAACGGGGTGGTCGCCTTCTTGAGGGAGAAGTACAGGCCCCGCGGAGGTCCGGCAGGAGGGGACGGTGGCAAAGGGGGGGACGTGGTCCTGGTGGCAACCTCAAGCAAACATACCTTACTGGACTTCAAGTACAAGAAGCATTTTAAAGCGCCCAGCGGAGAGCACGGAAAGGGGAAGAACCAGAAGGGAAAGGATGGGGAAGACCTGCTCGTATATGTTCCCGTCGGGACCGTGGTCAAAGACGCACAGACGGGAGAGGTTATATGCGACCTCGTGGAGGAAGGACAGAGGTGTGTGGTCGCCAAGGGTGGAAGGGGAGGTAGGGGAAACGCCCACTTCGCAACGCCCACAAACCAGGCTCCAAGGTACGCCGAGCCGGGTGAGGAGGGTGAGGAGAGATGGGTTGTTCTGGAGCTGAAGCTGATAGCGGATGTGGGGATAATAGGACTGCCGAATGCGGGCAAGTCCACGCTTCTTTCGAGGCTGACCAAGGCCAGGCCCAAGGTGGCCGACTACCCCTTCACGACCCTAACACCTAACCTCGGTGTCCTTGAGCTCGACGAAGAGAGGAGGCTAGTCCTCGCCGACATACCGGGGCTGATAGAGAACGCCCACAGGGGAGCGGGCCTGGGACACGAGTTTCTTAGGCATATAGAGAGGACAAAAATTCTGCTACACCTGATAGATGTATCCGATACCAGAGAGATGGATCCCATTGAAGCCTTCGAGCTCGTAAACAAGGAGATGGAGCTCTACAGTAAGGAGCTCCCTAAGAAACCCCAGATAGTGGTAGCAAACAAGATAGATGCCCTCTCAAACAAAAATTATCTGGAAGAGCTTAGGAAGTATTTTGAGGGCAGAGGGTACGAGTTCCATGCAGTTTCGGCGCTCACAGGAGAAGGTGTAGAGGAGTTAAAGCAGTTGTTGTGGAGGAAGTACGAGGAGGTGGTTAATGCCCCTGCTGGGAAGGTATAGGTTCTCCTTCGACACCTGGCGGATCCTTGAGATTGAAGAGAGCTACCTGGAAGAGTCTGAGGAGATAGGGGATCCGGATATAGAGCTAAAGGAGTGGGAACCTTTAGAGGGGATTCCGTGTGAAGACGTGGACGTTGTCTTTGTGGACGGGATAAGGAGGACGGAAAACCTGATATACGTGGAGGATGAGGAGGGGAACTTCTCGGAGGGCGCCTTCGTTTCCCTGGGGGCGGGTGCCCTCTACATGAGATACGGTAGGACTAACCCAGCCCATGAGTCCTTCCAGAACTTCCTGATAAGGAGGTTCCTCTTCCTGAGTAAAGGCCTAGAGATAGAGGAGAAGTCCGTAACCATCGAGGTGGGGGAAAGTAGGCTCGAGTTCTTCATAGAAGAGGCCAAGAAGGAGATCTCTCCATACGTGAACGAGGTTATGGCGAGGCTCGAGTCGAAGGTGGCAGAGGAGGCCTTCAGGTCTAGAAAGCCAAAGCTGATGATAACGGACGGGACCGTCCATTACAGCGCTAAAGTAAAGGAACTTCCCTTCGTCGGATACGTCAAGAAGCATAAGAGAAGGTACGTTCCAAACGAGAGATCCTGGATATTCAGGGAGCTAGGTCTAGGCCAGAGAACGCCCATAGTCTTGATACACTCCCAGCCCACCTTCGAAGGGGAGGGGGCAAAGAGCTTCGACAAGTTCACCTGGTACGTTAGGATAAGTGAGGACGAAGGGATAAGCGGCGTGGCCAGGCTAGAAGTTACCGCAGGTATAGGCTTAAAGAGGGCAAAGGAGATCGCAGATCTGACCGCCTGGCTTGTTCCTAAGTTCGCCTCCACGGAGTTCTCCGACAGGAGGGCACCCCAGAACCTACTTCCCATAAAGCATTTGGAGAACGCACTTAGAAGAAGGCTCGGAAGCCAGACACTGATAAGGAGGGCCCTGCTCTCAAAGCTCAGGCCCTAGCCGATCAGATCTTTCAGCTTGCCTAAATCCTCCACAAACTCTCTATCGGCGGCGGGATTTCTCAGTATGTAGGCAGGGTGGTACGTGAGGAGGACCTTTATTTTAGGGTCGTATGGATAGGGATAAACGTTTCCCCTGACCTTAGTTATCGAGAGCTTCTTTCCCAGAATTCCCTCACCCGCCGTGGCACCGAGGCAACAAATGACCTTCGGCTGTATTATCTCTATCTCCTTCTTCAGGTAAGGGAAGCAGGACCTTATCTCTACAGGAGTAGGTTTCCTGTTCCCCGGAGGCCTGCACTTGCAGACGTTTGTTATGTAAACCTCTTCCCGCTTCAGGCCCAGAACCTCCTCTATCTTTTTGTTCAGATACTTTCCCGCTCTACCTACAAAGGGCCTCCCCTGAATATCCTCGTCCTCTCCAGGAGCCTCCCCCACGAAGACAACGGGAGAGTAGGGGTCCCCATCTCCGAACACCACCTGCGTTCTGCTCTTGTGAAGGTCGCACTTTGTACAGTCCCTGAAAGAACTGAAGTGTTCTTCCAACAGTCTCTTCCTGTCCTCAGACTGGGATCCTTTTTGCCGCTCCAGTTTCTCCATGCTGTATATCTCTCTAAAGCCTATCCCCTCCAAAGCCTTAGCGGTTTCCTTTATCCCCATTTAAACCCCGAAGACCTCCACGGGCTCTTCCCTAAACTTTCCCTCCACCAGCTCCCAGCTCCTGAAGGAAACGGCCTTGCCCTTCTGAACTGAGACTATTATGTAGGAAAAACCCTCGAAAGCTCTCTCCTCGTCGAACTGGGATGGTCTATCCGGATGGTCAGGGTGGGAGTGATACACGCCCACTATCTCAAGGCCGAACTCCCGGGCCTTGTCCTCCGCCTTCATGTAGTCCTTTGGATCTATCTCGTAGCGATCGTTCTTGCGGTCTGGGTTTGCGTTTGGCGTTTCATAGGCCCCGAAGGCTATCCTCACATCCCCCTGAACCTTTCCTAAGAGGAGCCCACAGGTCTCGTAGGGATAATCCTTCTCAGCCTGTGTGAGGATCCTGTCTAAGGCTCTCTTCCTTATCTTGAGCATGTAGAAATTATAAACTCTAATGATATATTCAAGGTTATGGATCGGGGGCAGATAATAACTATCATATTTGGAATTGCGGGCTTCATGGGTATATTCATGTTTTTGATAAACAAACGTATAGACTCTCTTGAAAAAAGGTTCGATGATGTAAATCGAAGGTTCGATGATGTGAACAGACGGCTTGACAAGATAGAGGAAGACATAAGGGAGATCCGTCAGCTTATATACAAGTCTCTCGGTGAACCTGCCAAGAAATAGCTCAGTTCCTGGTATAAATCTGAATTGATAAGAAAGAAAAAAGAGAGAAGAGGAAAGGGAGGGGTAAAACTGTAGGTCTTCAAGACTCCTTCTCTATTTTCAAGGCCTCCCCGCTTTGATTAATCTTAACCTCCACAATCCATCCTTCTTGGAGATTGGATATACATGTCGCGCCTCTGTAATACACTTCATCATACTCACAAAAAGTATTGTCGGTAACGGAAACAAGGGTATTGCCTACTGTAAAGGTATTGTTGTTAGTGTCCACATTGGACACACTTCCCTTTATCTCTGTGTACATTTTCCCCATATCTTCATCTTCCTTGTGTCCTTCCTGTTCTTCCGAAGCAGCCTCCTCGCCACACTCTTTAGCATTCTTTACCTCTATCTCTATAGCTGTTAGTGTATTAGTAGTGGAAGGATCTTCCTGAGCTTTGATCTCCACACACATATTAGGTTGCATCTGGTTGAAACATTCTTGCCCCCAGTAATTCATATCCATAACTTCACAACGGGTTGAATCATTGACGTTGACGGTGTATGTATTGTCCTTCCAACTAACTGTCATAGAACCGGTGTCTACACTTTGAACCGTAGCATAAATTTCATACTCATACTCGCCTTCCCCTGTGGGTGTGAGGGGAGACACCTTTACCTCAGTTATCCTCCAGGGTGTAGTCGACGTATCTACCTCAAAGTCCTTTAGGTTAAAGTCAAGTATGAGTTTACCCATAGCTGTGGGGTTTGTTACCCCGTTGTATCTTATGTAACAAAGCTGGTTTCCGTTTGAGTCCGTATAACCGGGCGGGCAGTTTACAACGTTTGGCTTTGTCGGTTTCTCATCCATTTCCGTAAATACTGCATCGTGGCATTGTCCGCTGTTGTCACATATTGTCGCCTGTTGGGATAGGACTACCTCCAATCTTGGATAGCTGCCTTCGGGAACGGTAGTTGTGTCTATGTACTGTAGAACGCCGTTCAGGTTAGTAAGGTCGATGACTATACCGTTGGTATCTTGGAAAAGCTGAATTTTGTTTTGACAGGAGGGATCGCTACACAAGCTGACTTCGTACACCGTTACTTCCACTACGGGGTACACGCTCGCATCGTCTGTAAAATAAAGGGATACCGCTGAACTACCACTAGTTTCACTCGATGTGGTATCAACACCACCTCCACCACCGCAGTTGTAGGCAAGTAATCCAGAACCGAATATCGCTCCCAAGAGCACTAACTTTTTCATCTTCATCACCTCCTTTCGGTTTTTCTTTCGCATAGATATTAGTTCCCGAAGGTTACCTCTACGTTACCGTGAAGTTCACCATCATCCCCGCGTCGTGGTGTTCGAGAATATGGCAGTGGAATAGGTAGTATTGCCTCTCTGTTGCAATAAAGCCAAGGCTCATGTCCATGGCTACATCTACCGTCTCATGCGGACCTACTATAACCGTATCCTTCCATCCCAGATCGGTAGGTCTAAGATTCCCCGAGGAGCGGCTGAGAACCTGAAACTGGAAGCCGTGGAAGTGCATGGGATGGTACATTCCCGTGTTGTTGGTTATCTTAAAGATAACCCTGTCTCCGTTGGTGTAGTTGAATCCGTAGCCTGTAAAAAGGGGATCGGTTTCGTTCCAGGTCTGTCCGTTTATGGTGAAAACTCCCCCCGACATGCTGAGGGACACGTTCTCGGTCGGAACACCGGTGGTGTCTATAGCGTTCACGGTCGAGAGCCGGGCTGGTGTACTCCTGTCGTAGCTTGAGTCTTTAACAACCCTGAACTCTAGGACCTCGAACTCTCTGTTTACAAGACTCATGCCTCCGCCCATTCCACCCCCTCCCATACCAACGAGGTTGTGCTGGAGGCTGTAAAGTCTCAGGATGTCCCCCTCGTTCACGAGTCTGAAGTCCACGAGGATATCTATCCTCTCTCCGGGAGCAACGAGAATTTCCTTGGTCTGAACGGGACTCTCAAGAAGGCCTCCCTCCACGCCTATAACGTGGAAGGGGATCCTGTCGCTTCCCCTCAAAAGAACGAGTCTGTACGGTCTTGCGTTGGAGCCGTTGAGCACCCTGAAGCGATATATCCTCCTCTCCACGTCCATGTAAGGGTTGGGGGTCATGTTTACCAAAACGGTCTCTCCCCAGAAGCCCATCTGCCCGTTCATGCCCATGGGGTTATAGATAAGGCTCCCGCTCTCATCAAAGGTCCTGTCCTGAATTATCAAAGGTATGTCTGTAGTTCCGTAGCTAAGGTCGAGTGCGTTCTTCAGGTCTTCCTCGTCGGTATCCTCGATGATTATCATGCTGGCAAGGCCCATGTAAACCTGGTATCCGGTCCTTCCGTGGGGATGGGGATGGTAGAAGTAGGTTCCCGAGCGATCGATTATCTTTATGTCGGGATAGTTGTAAACTCCTCCATCGGCAACCGCGTAGGAGGGATGCCCGTCAGCTCTCCAGGGCGCCCTGAAGCCGTGCCAGTGGATTATGCTCTTCTCTCCAGTTCTGTTGTCAAAGTCCACACTGAAAACATCTCCCTTTCTGAGAACCAGGATGGGGTTGTAGTAGGTCTTTCCAGCATCCTCGAGGGTGTAGGTGAGCACAGAGGTCTGCTTACCGGGGAGTATCTCGAAAACCGCTCTCTGTGCGGTTAAGGTGAACCTACCCGTGGGCCTGTAGTAACCTAGCAGCCCTCCCCGATCGGAGGGGACGAGCAATTTATTTTTAGCCACACCGGATGTACCCGAAAGGCTACCTCCGCCGCAGGCCGAGAGCCAAGTGCCGGTATAGACGATTCCAGCCCCTATGCCTGCAAACTTCAGGAACTCTCTTCTGGTCATGGATTTACCTCCGTCAATTTGTTGGATCTACAACTTAGGGGGTATGGTTACCCGAAGGTTATCTCTATCCTGAAGACACCGTCCGAGAAGTTAGCCCTCACTCTCCACCCAAGCTCCTCACATAACCTTTTTACTATCGAAAGTCCAACACCCATTCCCCTCGAGGACTCCCTGTAGTACCTTTCAAAGAGCATACTTGGGTTCTTTATCTCCCTAGAAGGGTTTTCAACTATGAGGGCTTTCTTTTCCAGCTTCACCCTGACCCATTCTCCCGCGTTGTGTTTAAAGGCGTTCGTGAGTACGTTTCCGACTATCCTCTCCACGGCCTCCCTGTCCCCTTTGAGAATCACTTTGCCAAGATCTGCCTCTACCTTCACATCGGGATAGAGCTTTGAAAGGGAGAAGAGCTCCGCTTCGATCAACTTCCTCATATCGATCTCTTCGAGCCTGAGCCTCCTCCTTTCCGTAAGAGGGGTTAGGTTATCCTTCAGGTTTTCAAGCTGTCTCAGGGCCAGCTCTGCCCTCTCCAGTTCCTCATCCGCATACTTCTTTCTCAGGAGCTTTAAGTTCACCTTCAGGGTCATCAGCGGGGTGTTCAGGTCGTGGAGTATATCCCTGGTGACCTCCTCTATCATCTGGAGAGCCTTCCTTAACGGGTTTATCGAGTACAAAGCAAAGGCGAGGGAGATGAGAAGTGAGAAGAGGGAGGAGAAGATGAACATGAGAAATGTTTTAAAGGCTATCGTGTTTCTGTCGGTTTCGAACCTGTGCCAAGGGTAGTAGATGAGGAGCGCATCCTCCTTAGAACCGGGGACAGGTATAACTATACCGGGTCCTGCCGCAGTATCTATGAGCTCGTAAAACCTGTTGCCGTAGGCCTTTGCGGGAACTATATCTATCCCGAACTTCTCTCCCTTGAAGGTATAGCTGTAATTCTTCATCTCCAAAAAGATCCTCTCCTTCAAGTCGGTAATCTCTATCCTGTAAGCGAGGAAGGATATAGCTCCCAGGAAGAGCTCTATAGTGAGGAAGAAGAGGAGAAAGCTCTTTATGAGTGCCTCCCTCTCGTAGGAGGTTTTGGGAATTAGGCTCTTAATCAACGGTGTACCCCACACCTCTGACCGACTTTATGTTTATACCCGTCTTCTTCTTCAGCTTGTTTATCATAACCCTGAGGGCTAGGGGAGAGGGGTTCAGCATGTAATCGTACAATTCTTCTTTAGTTACTACCCTCCCCTTATTCCGAAGGAGCTTGAGGAGCACGTTCCTCTGTACCTCCCCAAGGTCGAGCTCCCGATCGCCTTTGAAAAACCTCCCGTCCCTGTAAACAAGGTCTCCGTGCCTGATCTCCTCCTCTCTCCTCTTTAGCCTGGCCCTTATCCTCACTACAAGCTCTTCAGGGTCGAAGGGCTTCTTTATGTAGTCCTCTGCACCGGCACCCAGGCCCCTAGCTATTGTGGAAACATCCGTAAGGGCGCTGATAATCAGTGTGGGCGTGTCGTCCTTGAAATCCCTGAGGTACTCGAGGAGCTCTATCCCGTCACCATCACCCAAATTAACGTCTAGAACATAGACGTCGAACCTCCTGCGTTCGAGCTCGTCCACAGCCTGGGAGAAGCTGTAGGCAAGCGTTACATCAAACCCTTCGGTTTCCAGGTAGTTCTTAAGGCTCTGTGCGAGGAGCCTGTCATCCTCCACCAGGAGAACCTTAGCACCCATGCCTAAAACCTGATACCTATCCTGAAGGTAAGGGAGTTGTCCGTAGCTTCCTGGTTCAGCCCCCGGCTGTATCTCAGGGTTGCATAAAACCTATCGCTGATGTCATACAGGGTAAACAGGGAAAGGTAATGGTTCCAGTCGCTCCTAACAGCAGATTCAGAAAGATCGTAGGAAAGACTTATGTAAAACCTACTGGTAACGTCGTACCCTCCCCCTACGGAGATGGAAAGGGTATCTTTTAGGGCCGGATCTCCCCTGAAGGTATAACCTAGGAATGTGAAGATGTCGTAACCGTCGAGCAGGTAGTCGGCAGCCACCGAGGGGGTAAGGTCAACGTTTCCATCGCTGTACTTTGAATCTCCGGTAGGGATCTTAACCCTTAGGCCTGGGAGAACGTAAAGCCTTTCGGTTAAGAAGTCGGAGTACCCCAGAAATAGGGAGCTGTCCCCCATACCGGGATCGTTCAGGTAGTACCTGGTGGTGAAGGAGAGGTACAGTTCCCTGTAGGAGTAAGCCAGTGAGATCAGTGAGAAGGT
>WFPN01000243.1 GCA_015487535.1 Aquificaceae bacterium | reverse complement strand
TATTCTTCACGGCGGTGACAGTGGTGTTCTTCTTCGTGATCTGGATACACAACCCCTTCGCCCCACACGAGGAGTACGAGCTACCGGATGAAGCCGAGAAGATAATAGGCGATCCCAAGGCCGCTGTAGAGGGAAGGGAGCTCTTCAAGCAGAACTGCACCAGCTGCCACTCCCTTAGGTACGACGGTATATACCTGATGTCCGTTACAGCAAAGCCCGAGTGGCCAAGCATAGAGAAGGCCCACGGGAAGCCAATACTTGAGGAGAAGGATGGAAAGCTCCAGGTTAAGGGATACTTCGTTCCCAGGGACGTTTACGAGGCGGTCGCCCAGGCTGACCTACAGAACCTCAAAGCTTCTTTCGGAAAAATTCCTCCGGATCTCTCCACTATGTACCTAGCGAGGGGTGCAGGCTACCTTTACAACTTCATAATGGATCCCCAGAAGGTCCTCCCCGGAACCTCCATGCCCAAGCTCTTCTTCCCCGAGTACGACAAGGAAGCACCCCAGAAGGTGGCCAAGATAGTGGCTTACCTGAGATCGGTGAACGAGCCCCCAGCCGGTGAAAAGGCCAAGAGGACCCTGATGGGGATAGTTACGATAGCCTACTTCATAGGAATGGGTGCACTCCTGTGGGTTTACAGGAAGAGGCTCCTGGCCAAGATGGGTTACTAAAAGAACCGCCCTTCGGGGCGGTCCTTCACATCCTCTGAACTATCCAGCTCCCCTTTACGTTCACTATCTTGACGCTCTCGGTGATGTAGCACACCCTCCCCTTTTCCACGTAAGCCCTCCCACATTTGCTTACTAGCTCGTTCAGAGCCACTATATTTACGAACAGGCTCAGGTTCTTGTAGATGTCTGCGTTCCTAAGGGCCTCGCTTACCTCCTTCTCTATCTCATCTATGCCCTTTTTAAAGCGCACGCCGTACTTTATCTGCGCGAAGTAGGTCTTCTCGTCGAGCTTAACCATGCTGAGTATCCTCACATCCTCCACGTCCCCAAAGAACCTGTACCTGGCGTCGAGACTCTTCTCTATATCCCTCGCACTGGGTTTATCCGAGCAGGAGAAGATAAAGAGCAGAGCCACGAGAAGGATCCTTATCATGGAGATAAGTGTAATTTATTTTTATCCGCGAGGTGGGAGGGTATATTTTCAGTATGATGAAGGTTCTCTTAAGCCTTCTCCTTTCCTTGCTTCTTCTCTCGTGCAGCGAAAAGGACTCCAAGGAGTTCAGGATAGCCGTCTTCATCTCCGGGGAGGGGAGGATGGAGAAGGTCAGGGGCTTTTTGGACGGTATGAAGGATCTGGGAGTGGAGAGGGTCAAGTACCAGTACTTCAAAGGAAACAATACCCTAAGCTTGATGAGGGAGCTCGCCCAGGAGCTCGCCCTGAACCAGGAGGACTACGACCTGATAGTTGTGGGAGGTAGTTTGGAAGCTTATATGGTCAAGAGTGCGAGCGGCAAGCTCAAAACCCCGGTTGTGATACTCGGAGGGACCAGCATAAAACAGTGGAAGCTCACAAAAGACCTCGGAAGACCCTCGGAGGGAATAACGGGAGTGGACAACCTCAACGCCGAGCTCATGGAGAAGAGGGTCGAGCTATTTTCAAAGATGTTCCCCCACATAAAGAAGGTCCTGGTGTTCTGCAACCCACAGTTCGAGGCTTCCAAGAACGCCACGAGAATAACGATAAGGGCGGGGAAGAAGTTCGGGGTGAAGGTAGTTCCAGTCAGCGTGAGGGACGTCAAAGAGCTCGAGTACATCATAAGCCACATGAGGGAGGACGGGTTCAAGGCGATAATAATAACGCCGTGCTTTTACACGGAGAACTTCCTGACCTCCTACATACTCCACTACGCCAACTTCTACCAGATACCTGTTTTCTGCCACTCTCCCGGACTCGTTAAGAAGGGTTGCCACGTGGCCTACGGGACCTCAGGATACGAGCAGGGATACCAGGCTGCCCACATAGCCTACAAGATCCTGAGGGGAACCCCCGTCGAGTTCGTCCCCTTCGAGAGGGCTTACTACCCTAGGCTGGCGGTAAACGAGACCGCTCTGACAGAGCTAGGGGTGGACTACAACAAGGAGTTCTTCACATACATAGACGAGGTAGTAAAATGAGGCTCTCCCTGAAGTTCAGGGTGATCGTTCTCCTCGTCCTTCTCACGATGATACCGGTCGCACTCTACGTTTATCACCACTCGGCGATGAAGGAAAAGATAATCGAGGACAGGCTAAGGTTCGACAAGCTGTACGCTTCCTCGATAGTGAGCAGGATAGAACTCTTTTTAGAGAGGGTGATGTCGGAGACCGAGTCCCTCGTATATCTATACAGGAACCTGGGCTTTTCGGAAGAGGAGATAATCTGGAGGATAACGGGCCAGGTTAGGGGCGTCTTCGAGGGAGCCTTCTACTCTCCCGAGGGGATACTGATGGGATGGGCGAGCAGGGAGAGGTCGCAGCCCAAGTTCGAGAAGTTCGTAAACCTGAAGGGAGAGAAGGGGATAATCGGGATAGAGTACACCGAGTACAAAGAGCCCTTCCTGAAGTTCGTGGTCAGCGATGTGGAGGACGGTCTTCTGAAGGGGTATTTTGTCTTCTCCCTGGACCTCTCCCTCTTCTGGCAGTCCGTGGTTTCCGCAAGACCTAACCCGAGCGTTGAGGTCTTTCTAACCGACAGGGAGG
>WFPN01000242.1 GCA_015487535.1 Aquificaceae bacterium | reverse complement strand
GTAAAAGAGGGCGAGCAGGAAACCTCCTATGAAGCCGTCTATGAAGCCCCACACCCCTCCTACAACAGCTCCTACAATCCCCGGCGAGTATCCCCAGTAGAAGTCTCCCATGACCTTGACGAACTCGTCCCCCCATCCGAATACGGAGGTTATGCCTGCAAAAAGGCAACCGCCTCCCCAGAGGACTCCAGCAGCAAGACCGAGAGGTTTGGGCTTGAGCATCAGGAACCTCCCCTTAGCTTTTTATTTACCCAGGCGATGCCTGCTCCGGCGGCGGCGCCTATTGCAATCCCGGTCGCTATCTTTTTAAGTCCGAAGCCTGTCTCCACAACAGATAGGGGCTGGTATATGAAACCCCTGTCCCAGAAGTCAGGCTCCGCACAGCCGAAGCAGGGATGTCCGGACTGTATCGGGAAGCTGAGGCCCCCGTTCCACCTTATCGTGGCGCAGGCGTTCCTCGTTATAGGTCCCTTACAGCCGAGCTTGTAGAGGCAGTATCCGTTCCTCGCCTTCTCATCGTCGAAGCTCCCCGCGAACTTACCAGCGTTGTAGAAGGCCCTCCTGTAGCATCTGTCGTGTATGGTTTGGCCGTAGAAGGTCTTGGGTCTCCCGAGGCTGTCCAGAGGAGGGAGCTTGCCGAGGGCTAAAAAGTGAACGAGGGTCGCTACCATGACGTCCCCTATGGGCGGACAGCCGGGGATGTTCACAACGGTCTTTCCTTTAAGTGCTTCGTAGAGGGGGACCGCTCCCGTCGGGTTCGGCTCGGCCTTTGGCACCCCTCCCCAGCAGGCACAGCTCCCCACCGCCACGATAGCGGCTGCGTTCTCGGCAGACTCCTTCAGGAGCTCGTAGTTGGAGCGTCCTCCCACAGTGCAGTAAACCCCGTTGGGTGTAACCGAGCCCTCCACAACGAGGATGTACTTCCCTTCATACTTCTCCATAGCCTCCCTCTTGGACTCCTCAGCATACTCTCCCGCTGGAGCCATAAGGGTCTCGTGGTACTCCAGAGATATGAAGTCCAAGAGAACTTCTGTGGGCATTATGGTGGTTGACCTTATGAAGGACTCCGAGCACCCAGCACAGTCCTGGAACTCGAGCCATATAACGACAGGTTTGGGCTTCGTCTCAAGGGCGTGGACTATTTTCGGGAGCATGGAGGGAGGAAGTCCTAAAATCGCGGTCGTTAGGGTTGCGAACTTGAGGAAGTCCCTCCGGGAGTAACCCCTCTCCCTGAACAACTCTAAAAGAGTGTTCATTTACTACCTCCTAACCTTGAATATATGATCTATATCATCACATCGCAATATTTTGATATTCTTATCTAATCCTCCCCTTCCCATAGCCTAAAATTAAAGGATGAAGTTCAGGCTGGCAACCGTGCAGCTCTCCCTTGAAGAGGATCCCAAACTAAACATCGAGAAGGTCCTCCGGCTAACGGAAGGGTTGTCGGCAAACACTCTCTTACTGCTTCCGGAGATGTTCTTCTGCGGCTTTGACTACGATAGGATGGAAGAGTTTGCAGGTATGTCGGAGGAAGTCCTCGGGATACTGAAAGAACTATCCAGGAGTAGAAGTCTCCTGATAGGAGGAACTCTCCCCAAGAAAGTTAATAAGGGCTTTCAAAACGTGGCCTTTCTAATAGAGGATGGCAGGCTTTTGGGTGAGAGGGCAAAGGTAAAGCTCTTCTCTCCCTTCGAGGAGGACAGGCACTTTGTACCCGGGGAGGGGAACCCCGTCTTTGAGACAAGGTTCGGCAAGGTTGGGATTCTGGTATGCTTCGAGCTCAGATTCACCGAGATGGTTCTGGAGCTGAGGCGAAAAGGTATAGACATCCTACTCGTACCCGCCCAGTGGGGATACGCGAGAAGGGAGCACCTGAGGGTCCTTTCGAGGGCTAGGGCTATAGAGTTCCAGAGCTACGTGGTCGTCTCGGACACCTGTGGAGAGTTCAAAGGGACTAGGTTCGCAGGCCAGAGCGGTATATACTCTCCTTGGGGAGAGGTTCTCGCTTTTTCCGAGAAGGGGGACACGCTCCTGGTTGCAGAGGCGGATCTCGAGAGGCTCAGTGAAGTGAGGAAGGCTATCCCATTGGATTAAGATATTGAGCATGTATGTGATAAAGAACTACTCGCGGCTCCCGGTCAGCTTCGTAAGGGGCGAGGGTGTTTACCTTTACGACGACAAGGACAAGAGATACCTGGACTTCCTTTCGGGAATAGCGGTCTGCTCCCTCGGTCACTCCCATCCGAAGCTGGTCGAGGCAATATGCGGACAGGCTAAGGAGCTTCTCCACGTATCTAACCTGTTCGAGAACCCCTGGCAGGAGGAGCTGGCCGAGAAGCTGGTTGAAGAGTTCTGGACCGCTGGAAAGGTTTTCTTCTGCAACTCCGGGACAGAGGCCAACGAGGCCGCGATAAAGCTGGCAAGGAAGTTCTTCAGGGACAGGGGAGAGGATAGGTATAGGATAATCACCTTCAGGAAAGGCTTTCACGGAAGGACCTACGGGAGCCTCTCGGCAACCGCACAGGAGCAGTTCCACAGAGGGTTCGAGCCCATACTCGAGGGTTTCGATTACGCCGAGCTCAACGACATAGACTCGGTGAGAGAACGCCTGAGAGAGGACACAGCCGGCATAATGCTGGAGGTTATCCAGGGAGAGGGAGGGGTGAACGAGTGCGATCCCGAATTTCTTAGGGGGGTTCAGGAGCTCTGCAGGGAGAGGGGGGTTCTCCTGATAGTGGACGAGGTGCAGACGGGTATTGGTAGGACGGGGAGGTTTTACGGATACCAACACTACGGGATAGAGCCCGACATCATAACCCTAGCCAAGGGCCTCGGGGGAGGTGTTCCCATAGGTGCCATGCTCGCCCGGGACGAGGTAGCAAAACACCTCACACCAGGCAGCCACGGCTCGACCTTCGGAGGGAACGCCCTAGCTTGCAGGGCCGGTCTCGTAGTGGTTGAGGAGGTAAAGAGGCTACTCCCCCATGTAGCCGAGGTGGGGGCCTATTTCAGGAAGAAGCTGGAAGATCTGAAGGTTGGAAAGGTCAAAGGTAGGGGGCTGATGCTGGGGCTCGAGCTCGAACGCGAGTGCCGAGACGTAGTCCTTGAGGCTCTGGAGAGAGGTCTGGTCGTGAACTGCACCGCGGGAAGGGTCCTTAGGTTTCTCCCACCGCTTACAGTTGAAAAAGAGCACGTGGACGAAGCCGTCGATATACTCAAGAGGGTTCTCTGATTATCTCTACCCTGTTCTTCCCCTTGCTCTTTGCCATGTACATGGCTCTGTCGGCGAGCTCTATGGTCCTAAAGAGCGATCCCCTGTAAGGTGCGACGCCTATACTGACGGTGACCCTCACCTCAGGATGTTCCTGGAACCTCAGGGTTGCGACGCTCTCCCTTATCCTATCAGCTATACGCAGGGCTTCCTCTTCGTTGACCCTGTGGAGCACCACAACTATCTCCTCACCACCGTACCTAACCACGTTATCGTACGTCCTCACAGAGT
>WFPN01000241.1 GCA_015487535.1 Aquificaceae bacterium | reverse complement strand
AGGTAGTTCAGTATCTCAGGGGCTATGTTCATCCCGAACCTCCCCAAGTATTCTACTGCCGATGATAGCAGTCATACTTAAGAATTCAATTTACTATATTCTTTACTTAGAAGCCTTTCCACTAAGGAGGAAGAGTTTATGGCAGTAAAGGACATAATGGATGCCCTCAGAGGAGAAAGCCTGGAAGATCTGGGACTCAAAGAGAACCTCGCTCAGCTTGTCAAAGATATAAAACTTATAGGTGAAGAGCTCGACGTTCTCCTCTACCTTCCGAAGCCCGGTCTCGAGGACGTTCTGAGGGCTAAGGTCCAGCAGGCCCTTTCTGAGGTCCCGGACGTCAAGAGTGTAAACGTCAGGTTCGCCCAGGCTCCGCCGGAGCAGAAGCCCCAGATGCCGGTGGGACAGCCTGCCTTCACGAAGAGGAATGTCCCAGGTATAAAGCATCTGGTTGCTGTTGGGAGCGGTAAGGGCGGTGTTGGAAAGTCAACGGTAGCAGCCAACCTCGCCTTAGCTCTGGCCAAGATAGGCTACAAGGTAGGACTTTTAGACGCGGACATATACGGTCCGAGCATCCCAACACTTCTGGGTCTGAAAGGAGAGAGGGCAACGGTAAACGAGAGGAACAAGATAGTGCCCGTGGAGAAGTTCGGGATAAAGGTCCTCTCCATAGGCTTCATGCTCCCCTCCGAGGACACTCCGGTGATATGGAGGGGGCCTATGCTCATGAAAGCCCTCACCCAGTTCCTCTTCGATGTGGAGTGGGGAGAGCTTGACTTTCTCGTTATGGACCTTCCTCCCGGAACGGGAGACGTTCAGCTCACCCTTGCCCAAAACGTGGAGATGTCTGGGGCTGTTGTAGTTACCACTCCCCAGGACGTCGCGCTGGCGGATGTGAAGAAGGCTACCTCCATGTTCAGGGAGGTCCAGATACCGGTCCTCGGAGTTATAGAGAACATGGCCTACTTCATCTGCCCCAGCGACGGGCAGAAGTATTACATATTCGGTAAGGGTAAAGTTGCGGAGTTCGCCTCCGCTTACGGTCTGAAGATACTCGGCTCCATACCCATAGATCCAGAGGTTTCGGAGAGATCCGACAGAGGAGAGCCGATAGTTATAGGAAGCCCGGACTCGGAGGTGGCGAGGGCTTTCGTGGGTATAGCGAAGGTTTTGGCGCAAGAATTAGGATGAGGAGGTAAGAAGATGTTTGCGAAAAAAGCTGGTGCCAGGGTCGTTTACTTGGATCACATAGCCACAACGCCGGTTGCCGAAGAGGTCTTGGAGGCAATGCTACCCTACTTCAGGGAGAGGTTCGGGAACCCGACATCTCTCCACAGCTTCGGTCAGGAAGCGAAGAAGGCGATAAACGAGGCGCGTGAGAAACTTGCTACCTTGATAAACGCCAACACACCGGAGGAGATAATCTTCACCTCGGGAGGCATAGAGGCCAACAACCTGGCCATAAAGGGTATAGCGAGTGCCTACAAGAGGAGAGGGAACCACATAGTTACTACCGAGATAGAGCACCATTCCATACTCCACCCCTGCAAGAGCCTGGAAAGGGAAGGCTGGGAGGTTACGTACCTCAAGCCTGACAAGTACGGCCTTATAGACCCGGAGCAGGTCAGGGAGGCTGTAAGGAAAGATACGGTCCTCGTCTCCATAGGGCACTCCAACAGGGAGATAGGAACCATACAGAACATAAAGGAGCTGGTGCAGGCTGCAAAGGAGAAAAACCCCAAGGTGGTGTTCCACACGGACGCTGCTCCCACCCTCGGGCACTACCCGGTGGACCTGAAAGAATGGGGCGTGGATGCGGCCTCCTTCACAGCACATCTAATGTACGGTCCCAAGGGTGTTGGTGCTCTCTGGACGAGGAAGGGAGTTAAGGTGCGCCCTCTGATAGAAGGGGGAACACAGGAAAGGGGTGTGAGGGCCGGAACTGAGAACGTCCCTGGTATAGTCGGTTTCGGTGCTGCTGCCGAGCTCACCATGAAGGAGCTCGATGACAGGATGACGAGATTGGCCAGCTACAGGGACAGGCTCAGGAAGGCCATAGAGGAGAAGCTCGAGTACATAGAGTTCACAGGACATCCTACCCAGAGACTTCCACATCACCTTTCTCTGATAGTCCACTTCATAGAGGGAGAGGCCATGCTTCTGAGATGCGACCTGATGGGGATAGAGACCGCCTCCGGTTCGGCCTGCGTTTCTCTAGCCCTCAAGCAGTCCCACGTTCTCTTCGCCATAGGGGTTCCCAAGGAGGTCTCCAACGGCTCGATAGTCTTCAGCTTTGGAAGGGAGAACACGGAAGAGGATGTAGAGTACGCCTCTGAGGAGTTTCCCAAGATAGTAAACTGGCTCAGGAGCCTCTCGCCCTTCAACCCTGAAAACTGGGAGAAGTACGTAAAGTCGAGGGAAGGAGCTCACTGAAGAGCTCTGGCTCCCCTTTCCCCCTTTTTCAAAACGCAGCAGTAGGGCCTTAATGTGCTTTCTATGTTCATGTCTCCGTAGGGTTTTCCGCTTACAGGATCCTTTAGACCGGGATCTATCTCTAGCAGCGGAATGAGGACGAAGTCCCTCTCCTTTATCAGGGGATGTGGGATCTTCAATTCATCGGTTTCCACAACCTCGTCCTCGTATAGGAGGATGTCTATATCTATCTCCCTCGGGCCCCAGCGGAAGCGTTCTTTTCTGCCTATCTCTCTCTCCACGCGCTTTAGCTCTTTAAGGAGGGTATGAGGCTCCAGTTGGGTGTAAAGCTCGAGAACGCAGTTGAGGAAAGGCCCTTGGTCCTTAACTCCCCAAGGCTTGCTTTCGTATATAGTCGATATCTTGCCTATCTCTCCGAGATCTTTCAGCCTATCTATAGCCGTGAGTATGTAATCCAGCCTGTTACCTACGTTGCTACCTAAACCGAGCAGTACCCTTTTCCTTGACTCCATAACCCTGAGACCTAAAATTAATAAAACCCAAATCGAGGAGTCAAAGATGAACCTACCCAAGTTAAGGATAAGACACATCGAGGTGGATATCCCTATAATCCAAGGCGGGATGGGTGTGGGTATCTCCTGGGAGAGGCTCGCCGGTTCCGTTGCTGCAACCGGAGCAATAGGGGTCGTATCGGCGGTAGGAACCGGCTACAGGCATCCTGACCTCGTAAAGAGGGATAAGTTCGGAAGGCCTGTCGGATCGGTCAATACCCATCACCCCGAAGCCCTCAAGAGGATAATCAGGGAGGCTAGGGAGATATCGGGGGGTAAAGGCGCTATAGGTGTGAACATCCTCGCGGCTATAACCGATTACGGCAGGGTTGCGAGGGACGCAGCCGAAGCGGGAGCTGACCTGATAATCTCCGGTGCTGGGCTTCCCCTGTCGCTTCCCCAGTACGTGGAGGGTTACGATGTAGCCCTGGTTCCCATAGTATCCTCTGCGAGGGCCCTCAACCTAATATGCAGAACCTGGGAGAGGAGGTACGGGAGGCTACCGGACGCCGTTGTCTTGGAGGGCCCTAAATCGGGTGGACATCAGGGCTTCAAGTACGAGGACTGCTTCAAGCCCGAGTTTCAGCTGGAAAACCTGGTCCACAGCGTTGTCGAGGAAGCGAAGAGATGGGGAGACATACCGGTTATAGTGGCGGGAGGAGTGTGGAGTTACAGGGACATACTCTGGTATCTGGAAAGGGGAGCGGCAGGTGTTCAGATGGCCACGCGCTTCGTTGCTACCCACGAGTGCGATGCACCGCTGATATACAAGGAGATAGTCCTGAACGCAAACGAGGAGGACATCATCCTGCTCAAGTCCCCGGTGGGATACCCTCTCAGAGTTATAAAGACCCCGTTCATAGAGAGGCTCTTGGCCGGTGTTAACGGGTGGAACGGATGTGTCTCGAACTGTGTAACGCCCTGCAACAGGGGGGAGGAAGCTAAGAAGGTGGGCTTCTGCATAGCGGACAGGCTGGGCGCCGCGTGGCTAGGCAACTACGAGGAGGGCATATTCATAATCGGCGCTAACGGACATCTCCTAAAAAAGCAGGGTATAGTTCACGTCAAGGAACTTATAGACATGCTTACCGGCAAGAGGCCAGATCCAACGCTCGATCCAGAACCTAAAAGGGTCACGGTCTCCTGATCGAGGTAAGAAACCTTCTGTCCGTCCCATCCCTTCTGTAGGAGGGAAAGGTATTCGAGCACACCGTGCAGTGCT
>WFPN01000240.1 GCA_015487535.1 Aquificaceae bacterium | reverse complement strand
CTATTGTCCCCTCTATAACGTCCGTTGATGGGTTGTCCTTTAGGGTCTCTATGAGCGCTTTTGTCTCCTCGTATATCTTCTTGAACTCTTCCGCAGCTTCAGCGTAGCTCCTGTAGGCTCTGTGAACTGCGGACTTGGATATGTCGTATCCCTCAGCCCTGAGAAGGCTCGCTATGGTTTTAAAGTCCTTCTTCTCAACCTCGTGCATGTGGATGATGCGCTGGATAAGGTCGTAGAGTTCCGCCTTTTTTCTCCTTGGCATTTACTCCCCCTCCTCAAAAACAACACCGTCGTCGTGTATAGTTCCCTCCAGCAGGTCTATCCCGGTTGCTGTTATCCTGTAGAGTCTGACCTTCTTTCTCCTATGGTAGGGGTGAGGGACTTCCTTAATCTCAACGTATCCCTTATCTGCGAGGTACTGGAGGGACTGTTTTATATCCTTGTCGGTGTAGTACTGGTAGAAGACCGATACAACGCCGAGTTCTTCAATCTCTCTCGGGTAAATCCTCTTCAGGAAGTCAAGTATTTGACCCCTCAAAGCCTTCATCTTTTCGCCTCCATGATCTTTTCAAAAAACCTCTCTATCCTGTCCTCGAGCCTGTGTATCTCCCCCCTCCAGCCTGATATATCCCTGTAGTGGTCTTCCTTGGTGATGAACTCGTCGTGCATGGCGTCTATCTTTTCCTCGAGCTTTTCAACCCTTCTTTCGAGTTTCCTCAGGAGATACCCAAGAACAACGCCGACCGCCATCCACCCACCGTTTCCGAGTATCTGGACGAGCCTATCTTCCACGGCACACCTCCAGAAATCTGCTGAGAGGTATAACCACGAGGGGTTCCTTTCTGTCCGCCTTTATCACGAGGACGTCCGCTCCCTCAAAGAGGCTGTATATGTGAAAGCGTTTGCGTGCCTTTACCTGAACGAAGCCTATCCCTGAGACGTGGAGGTCTCCCTTTCCGAGGGAGCCTGCGGAGCGGACAGCTTCAAAGCCTGCTGTTTCAAAGGCTTTCTTTACCTCTCTCTCAACCCTTGAACCTTTTACTTTAGCCTTCATCTCAGCTGCTCCAGCGCCGTTTCGAGTTCTCTTGTGTAGTTATCGAGCTTGTAGATATTCTTGAGAAGCCTTTTCGCTTCCTCCTTCGTAAGACAGTAATATTGCCCTACCCTTTCAAACCTCACCTTTTCAAGCTCAGGCCTTTTGGGAAGAGGGGGAAGCTTGGGCTTGATGTGAACCGGCTTCTCTACCACAACGGGCTTTTCCACAACCACAGGTTTCTCCACAACCTTTTGAGCGCATCCGAAAATCAGTAAGCTAAAACCTGTCAATATCCCTAAGCTTATCCTCAAGCCTGTTCCTCCTTTCGAGGAGTTTCCTGCAAGCCTTTAGCTGTTTCCTGGTCTGCTCCCTTTCTATCCTTAGTCTCTCGGAACACCCTTCTTGCAAAGCCCTTATCGTGGTGTTGCACTCCTCAGAGAGGTTCTCTATCTGGTAGGCAAGCTCCTTGTTTTTTACCCTTAGAGCCTCTACTTTCTCTCTAAGCTTTTCGGACTCTCCCTTGTAGTAAAGAGCAGCCAGGCCGAGTCCGGTGATAACTGTCAGAACTCCACCTAATACTGCAAGCCTAAGACCGCTAAGAAGTCCTGCCACCTAAAGCCTCCCTTAGCTTGTTAACTCCGTAAAGCGCTCCGATCAACAAAGCCAGATTTGGGGGTATGTCCACGAGCTTCTTCATCTCCCATGTGAGGTAAGTAGCCCAGATGAGGTAAAACACAATGAGGACAGTTCCCATTACTCTCCCGAAAGAGAGCTTTCCGTCCTTCTCTTTCAAAACCTCACCAGCCTTTGTTAACTTCATCCCAGACCCTATCGTTCAAGTATTCGAGGAGTTTGTCTTCCTCTTCGGGGACATCGAAGGGATACTCCCCGTTCCTCATGGCAAGGGCAAGCTCTTTTGCCCTCCTTCCTACCTGCTGGGCCCAGAGAGAGTCAAGCATCTCATCCGCAGCTTGGGCATAGTTGCCTTCTTTCAAAGCTCTCAGAAACCTCTTGAACTTCATCAGCTTGGGAACTCCGAGGTTGAAAGCCATGTTGGCAAGGATTTCCTGCCTGACAGGATCAAGTTCTCCCCACCAGGGGATTTTCTCATTGAGCTCCTCTTCTACAATACGGATATCATTCTCGAGCATGAAAAGAGCTTCACCTTCTGTGATTCCTTTATCTTCAAGGTTCCTCCCGACCCCTATGGTGAGGTTGCCCCTTGTATCCCTGTAGGGTTTGAGGCTAAGACCTTCGTGTCTGATAAGAATGGCTTTTAGCCTTTGCTTGTTCATGAAGCGAAATTTATTTACTTGATTACCGCCGGGTGTTTGTCTTGCCAAACCTTCAATCTTCAAGATTGAGGTTATATCTTTTTATGGTGAATTTTATGAACGCATCGATGTAAACAACCCATTGAGATCTGAGTTTAATTGCATCGAGCTCCCCGCTTCTTATCAGTCTTCTGATCGTCCAGGGAGATACCCCTGATATCTGAGCTATCTCACGTATAGTCAGGAACCTCACTCCCTTACTCTTTAGCTCTTCAAGCTCTTTCAGCCAGGGCGGGTCGATCAGTTCCATCTGTTTTACTATGCTCAAGCT
>WFPN01000239.1 GCA_015487535.1 Aquificaceae bacterium | reverse complement strand
GAAGGGAAATCCGAACCTTTTCAGCACCTCGTAGGCTTTCATCGTAGATCTGTAACCATCGTCGATCGTTATGGCGACGGTTTTTTCGGGTATATCTCTGCCCTCCTTTACCAGCCTCACTATCTCCTTCAATCTCACGACCCTGTAGCCGTTCTCCTTCAAGTACCGCATCTGTCTCTCGAAATCCTCCATGGATACCGAGGTGGTGGGATACCTATCGTCCTCGAACCTGTGGTAGAGGAGTATGGTGGCGTGACCCCCAAAGGCCTCACCTGATATAAGCAGGATCAAGAGTGCATAGATCAAGCCTGCGAAGGTTGTTCTCCTCGATAAGCCTCTGCACCTTTCTGACATACCTCTCCCTCTCTATGGAGTAAAAGCTGAGAAACTCGGAGAGCTCTAAAGGGTCGAAGCTCCTGAGCCTGTGCCTTCTGAACCCCCTGTAGGCCCACCCTACGTTCACGTTGTAAACGTACTCCCTCACAGCCTCTAGTATGGAGTCAAACCGCCTAAGCCGGGCCCCGCTCCCCTCCGCCTGGAGGGAATCCTCCTTATCCTTGAAGGTCCATATCCCGAAGGGATTGTTTCCCTCCACGAAGAACCTCGATGTTCCCCATCCGCTCTCTATAGCCGCCTGGGCTATTACGAGGCTCGGAGGGACGGGGTTCGCCTTAACCAATGCCTCCTCTATCGAGTCCGCCCTGCATCTGTTTAGAAGACTCTCCACGTACATCACCTCGTCCCTGCTCAGCTTCAGACCTTTCCTGAGCTTTTTGAGTATCCTGAGGAGGTTCTCCCTCGTATAGCGAACCTCGTAATTCACCACGAGTATGGATGGGAGCATGAGATCTATGAACTTTTCCTTCCTCTCCTCCGGGGGTAGATCTTCCAGGGAAACTACCTTGGTGTATGTAACCGGGACAACCTTCTCGCATTCGACATCTACTATATCTTCTGTGCTTGACAGCGCCTTGTATATAACCCTTACCTTCGGTAGCTCCAAGGTGGATACATGCCAGGAGATAAGCCTGACGATCTCCCTTTCGGGAGGTAGGGATTTAACCGATACGTAGAGCACGATGAGGGCGAGCAGTGGCGGGAACAGGAGGCTGAGGGCTCTCTTTCGCATGCCTATATAATTTTATGTAGGATCATGATTCTGAGCGACAGAACTATAAAGGACCTGCTGGAAAAGGGAGATCTCGTTGTCGATCCCTTCGATGAGGCCCAGATCCAGTGCTCCTCTCTGGACCTGAGGCTGGGAAGGGAGTTCGCAAGATACAAGGGCTCCGAGATCATAGACGTTAGGAACGGAGCTGGAGATGTCGAGACGGAGGTTGTTGATGATTTTGTGGAGATAGGACCGAAGGAGTTCCTCCTCGCTACGACCGTTGAGTATATAAAGCTCCCATCCCACATAACCGCCTTCGTGGAGGGAAGGTCATCTCTCGGGAGGCTCGGCCTCTTTATAGAGAACGCGGGCTGGGTGGATGCGGGCTTCGAGGGCCAGATAACCCTAGAGCTCTATAATGCCAACAGCGTTCCCATAAGACTGTACGTCGGGATGAGGATATGTCAGCTCGTGTTCGCGAAGCTCGACAGGATCCCGGAAAAGGTGTACAGCGGGAAGTACAAGGGTCAGAGGGGTGTTACACCCTCCAGGATAGAGATGGACAGGGATCTGGGATGAGATTTCTGCTCCTTGTGGCTGTGCTCATCGTATCCTCCTGCGTTCAGAAGGTAGAGAAACCTCCCGAGGTGAGAAGGCCCGTTTACTACCCGCCGGTTAAAGGTAGCGCGGAGGAGATGGGAAGGGGTATATTCATAAAGACTGGATGCGGTAAGTACGTCAGAGCGGTGGAGGAGGGCAGGGTGGTTTACTCCGGCAGGGACGTCGAGAATTACGGTTGGGTGGTGATAATCGAGCAGAGGGACGGACTGGTGTCCGTCTATGGGAAGATGGAGAGACCTTGGGTTAAAATCGGCGAAAGGGTGAAGGTTAGACAGGTTATAGGCAAGGTGGGCAGGGGTCGGGAAGGCTGCGGTATTTACTACGAGCTTAGG
>WFPN01000238.1 GCA_015487535.1 Aquificaceae bacterium | reverse complement strand
GCCGGAGCTCTGTGCCTGTTATCTCTACTGTTGGGAATTATCTTGGTCAGATATAAGAGATCGTCTTCAGATAGGACTTTATCTGCTGTGGATCGGCCGTGAGCTCAGCTACAGTCCTCTTCTCCTCGCCTTCCCCTTCACTGTCCTTGATCTCCTCTATGAGCTTGTAATCGTGTATTACCCCAGCCTTGGCGAGGTTGTTTAGAGCCGTTACCACCTTCTCTATGTCGAGTCCCGTCTCCAGGGCGGCGGTTGAGAGGTCAAAGGTAAGTTTTCCTTCTCCCATGGGTTCGGTGTCCCTCAGCTTATCCACTATATAATTTCCCATAACTATCATCAGCTTCGAGTTTATCGCGTTTATGAGCCTCCTGTTCAGGTTGTAAAGCCTTTTCGTCAGGACACCGATTATGTAGGAAGAGACCTCCGGAACGCTGCTGATAACCTCTAAGAACTCGTCCTTTCCGAAGCTGATAGCCTTTAGATCGGATACGGCCCTTACGGTTGCCGTCCTCTCTATCCCCATGAAAACCCCCATCTCCCCTATGATCGATCCCGGACCGGCGGTACCTATGAGGACGTCGTTCCCCATAGGATCCTTCTTCGTAACGTTTACAAAACCCTTCTCGATAACGTATATCCTGTCCGACTCCTGACCTTCCTCCATCAGGATGTCTCCGAGCTTAAAACTCTCCTCTTTGCCTCTGCTCTTGAGCAGGTTTACCAGCTCCTCTGTAAGCTTCGTTGGTTCCATGATTCCCTCCTCTTATAAGGCTATATTATAATTTCGTCGCCATCCCGTAGAACTTTTACCTGAGGCAGCTCCCCCTTTATCTCTTCCAAAAGCTCCTCTATCGAGTTCGGTTTGAGGTGCATCACGTAAAGGTCCACCTCCCGATCGAGGTTCTCCAGCTCTTCCTTGAGCGTCTTGGGTGTGTGATGCTTGCTCACCTCCGCCAAGTTGTGCATATAGCTGGGATATGATACCTCGGTGATAAGAGCCTTTATCTCGTAATCCCCGTTTATCGTATTCCATACCTCAGGGTTCTTATAAGTGTCCCCTGTGATCAGAACTCCCTTCCCATCCCTCTTTATCACGTAGCTTAGGGTGGGAATAGTGTGGTTGCTTGGAAACGTCCTTATCCTTAAATCCTCGAGCTCGAACTCGACGTAGGGTTCTATCTCGATGTAGTTAACCGCGTAGTCACCAGAGTTTATGAGCCTTATGGAGCTGAACTCAGGCCATATGTTCCAGTTCATTACGTATTCTTTTATCGCGTCTAGGGTCTCTCTGAGACCGTATATGTTCAGGGGCCTTTCCCTGTACCTGAAGGTGTAATCGATCATGAAGGGTATATCGACAATGTGATCGAGATGTGCGTGTGTAAGGAGAACGTGGTCTATCTTCAGGCAGTCCTTTCCCAAGCCCCTCATCACGTTTCCAGCGTCCAGGATAACCCTTTCGCTTAGCTGAAAGCATGTGGTTCCCAGATCCCTGTATCTCCCCCCGTAAGCTCCCAGAACCTTTATCTTCATCACTTCTCCCTCGCCACGTAGATACCGGTCCACCTCTCGGGCGGTCTCTCTATTAACTCCTTGCATCTTCTTACGAAAACCCCGCTGGCCCTGTCCCCGAACCTTATCCCGACCTCTTCAAAGAGGAGCATGGCAGTTTCGAAGTTCCCCCTCATATACTCGTCCAGTGCCCTTTCAAAAGCCTCTGCCATCCTTCTGTTCTCCTCTGTATCCTCTAGAAGCTCGTAGATAGCGACCGCTTTTTCCTTCCCCTTAACCCTGACCACGCCGAGCTTCCGCGTTAGGAAGGTTTCGCCTACCTCCTCCTTCGTGAACTCGCTCAGGATTATGCTAACGCCGTAGAGCTTGGTGAGTCCCTCCAGCCTGGAGGCGAGGTTTACCGTATCCCCGATAGCTGTGTAGTCGAACCTCTGCTTCGATCCCATGTTCCCCACAACCGCCTCCCCTGTGTTTATTCCCACACCTATACTGAGCTTTACCCCGTAATTCTTCTCAAACTCTGGATTCAGATCTTCAAGCTGTTTAACCATCTCCAACGCTGAGCTACAGGCTTTCTCCGCGTGCCTTTCCACGCTTACAGGAGCGTTGAATAGAGCCATTATCGCGTCCCCTATGTACTTATCGAGCATCCCTCCGTTTTTCAGTATCACCTCGGTCATGGGTGTGAGGAAGGTGTTCAGTAGGTTCACGAGGCTCTCTGGATCTAGCTTTTCGGATAGGGATGTGAAACCCCTTATATCCGAAAAGAGAACCGTTACCCTCCTCTTCTCTCCCCCGAGCTTGAGGCGGTCCGGATTTCTGGTTATTATCTGTAGAAGCTGTGGGGAGACGTAACTGCTGAAGGCCCTCCTGAGCTCCCTTACATCCTTCTCGGCAACCAGGATGCTTATCCCCTCCTGAGTTAGAAGGGATAGGAGGAAACCGGACATAGGATAGAAGAGGTTCAGCTCTACACCGGCGTAGGAAAACAGGGCGAAGGATATAACCGGGTAGAGTAAAAGTACCGGTAGGTAACCCACGAACCTACCCCTGAAGTTTTTCAACCTTTGAGCCACCACCGGAACTCCCGTAAGAAGAACCAGGGAAAACAGGTCGAGGAGGGGATGCGACTTTATGAAGTGAGAGGATATAAAGTTGGAGAAGGTGAAGGCGTGGAGGAACACACCTGGGGTAGCAGGGTTCATCGGGGTTGGCCTCACGTCGTATATACCTATCTCGGTAGCTCCCACGAAAACCGCCTTTCCTTTGAAGAACTCCTTTTCCACACGCCCTTCTATCACGTCCACCGCCGATACAAGCTTTAACTTATCCTCGGCATAGAAGTTTATCTTGTGAAATCTACCATCGTATATGGGAACCTCTTTTCCCTTATACACGAGCTTCTCTATACCCTCTTCGGAAAGCTCCATATAGAAATCCTTACCTTCGTAGAACCTAAGGGCCTGTAGAGCGAGGGGCAGGTAAACGCCTCCCCTGAAGATATAAGCCAAGGTGTACTTTCTGTATATTCCATCGGGGTCAGGTTCTGAGTTCAGGTACCCAAGGGCGATAGCCCCGCGGGATATCTCGGGGATGTTGAGCTCTACGTAAGGTGGCTCTAAGAGTCCTACTACTTCAGAGTTTAACTTGAACCTTAAGAACTCACTGTCCTCGAGGAGTCTCAAGGCCTCTGGGTCTTCGCTCTGGGTGGAGCTGAGCCTGAAGAAGTACCCCAGAATTACCCTGCCGTGCCCTGCTACGCTCCTTGCAAGGGCCTCATCGTTCTGAGGGTCCTCCTTCTCGGAGAAGACTATATCGACCGCAACTACCCTCGCCTCGGAGAGGTTGTTTATGAGTCTTGCTATTACCTTTCTGCTCCAGGGCCACCTTCCGAGCTCGTTCACACTCTTCTCGTCTATAGCCACGACCACCACCTTCTCGGAAGGCTGTGGATCCGCACCGAGGAGAGATCTCACATGGAACTTAGTATCTTCTATCCTCAGAGCCACACGCTCCAAGATCTGAGGCTTGCTCCAGAAGAGCAGCGAAAGTATGCCAACTACAAGGACAAGCCCTAAAAGCCTGTAGCTCACTAGAGATTAAGATAAATTATTTTCCTATGAAACTCGAAAGAAGGGCCGCGGAGCTTCTGAAAGAGCTTATATCCATAAACAGCGTATCTGGAAGGGAAGAGAGTATCCAGAGGTTTATAGAGAGCAGGCTAAAGAATCTTGGACTTGACATCAAAAGACAGCCTGTGGAGGAGAGTAGGTTCAACCTGATCTACTACGGAAAGAAGCCTTTTCTTATCTCCTGCCATGTGGACACGGTTCCCCCCGCGGGCATGAGAGATGCCTTTAAGCCGAGGGAAATAGAGGGGAGGATTTACGGCAGAGGAGCGAGCGATGTGAAGGGCGCCCTCGCATCACTTCTGGCTGCTATAGAGGCTTTCAGGGAGAAGTATCCAGGAGAGGCTATTCCTGTATCCCTCGCGTTCGTTGTGGACGAGGAGAACAACTCGGCGCTCGGATCCGAGGTGGCTAAAGACACTTTCTCTCAAGCCGAGTTCTGTCTCGTTCTCGAGCCCACCTACGGCCTCCTTTGCACATCGCAGAGCGGAGCCTTGGAGTTCTCAATCAGAGTGGAGGGTGAGGGGGCTCACGCTGCCGAATTCGAGAAGGT
>WFPN01000237.1 GCA_015487535.1 Aquificaceae bacterium | reverse complement strand
GGAAAGCAGGCGTAACCCACGCTGAGGGTAACGTCCACATCCTCGTAGCTAACCACGAAGTCGCTCACCAGCCTGTTGGCGACCTCCAGTATGTTCGTTTCCTTCTCGGCGGGGAGCACCACGAGAAACTCATCCCCTCCCCATCTCGCTATCATATCGTACTCCCGAAGCCTCTTCCTCAGCTCGTCCACCACCCTTCTGAGGACTACGTCTCCGGCGTTGTGTCCGTACTTGTCGTTCACCTGCTTGAAATCGTTGAGATCCACCAGGAGTATGCAGAACTGCTCTTTGAGTCTTTTGGCCTTCTTTACCTCTTCCTTTATATACTCCTCTATGAAGTTCCTGTTGTAAGCCTTCGTTAGGGGATCGTAGAAGGCCGTGTGTTCGAGGACCTTAACGGACCTGAGGTAGTTGGCCAGCTTTATAACCGAGACCGCTATCATGAAGTAACCCACAGCGGTAGTTACGTAGAAGAAGGGAACCATCGCCTCGCTGCCAAAGAATATGTAAACCCTCGATAGCGTTACCGCCAGGATACCGACGAAGAACCAGATGAGCTCCTTTATACCTTTGTTTTTCCAAGCCACGAAGAGGAGTGTCCCCGCTACCATCAAGAGCAGTATGGCCTCGTAAACGAGGATCTTAATCATCCTCTATGTCCTCTCCCCTCAGGAGCCGCTGGGCGTAGTTCACGCAGCTGAGGACCATGAAGAGGAGGGCGTGTTTGTCCAGGTCCTCGAACTCCTCCTTGACCCAGACGGTCCCGTCTTCCCTCTCCACGAGCTTTATGTACTTGAAGGCCTCCTCGGCGAGGGCCTTGTTCTGAACCTTCTTAAGGATCTTCTCCTTTATCCAGTCCGGGAGAGGCTTCTCAACCTCGGGCATCAGGTAACCTCCAGAAGGTCGGAGACAAAGAGCGGCTTAATACCAAAGAGCACGCTTCCCAGCCTAAGTACATAGGTATATCCTATCACTAAATAATAACCCTTATCTTCTGGTAAGAAATCGACGTTGGATCCCAAGAATTCCCACCTCTTTCCTTTTTCGGAAACAACGACCACATAAGTGTTTCCAAAGGGGGAATAGACCTTTAGCCTTCCTTCCTCACTCCACACGAATGAGGGCTTTTCGCTGAAGGATATAAGGTTTATCCCTTCCTTAAGCGCTCTAACGAAATCCTCCCTCGAATCTACCTGAAACCTAGAGAGCAGGAAGTTCCTCATCAAAGAGAAGGAGAGATCGTAGCCTGGAACGAGGATCCTCTTGCCCACCTCCCTCAGGTAGAGCTTGACGTGATGGTCTAGCCCGCCCACGACCTTGCTTCTCCACCCTTCCTCGAAGAACTTTTTCACGTACCTATCTACATCAACGAGCTTGGAGAAGTGTTTAATCAGCCTATCCTTCCCCAAGAAGGGATAGAGCAGAGTGGCTGAGAGTATGTAAGCAAATAGCCTCCACTTCCTCTCCAGAAGGCTGTCCCTAAGATCCACCAGCTCGAAGAAGTAGTCCCTCCTCTTTTCGAGCTTCCACCTGTACTTACCCCTGAGATGGTGAGCTATTATCTTTACTTCTCCTAGATCGAGTAGATCTCCCAGGAGGTTCCCATTCTCGTCATTCAGCTTCAGCTCCTTTCCG
Source organism: Aquificaceae bacterium (assembly GCA_015487535.1). Lineage (GTDB taxonomy): Bacteria > Aquificota > Aquificia > Aquificales > Aquificaceae > Hydrogenivirga. The sequence goes on along the minus strand of WFPN01000237.1, from coordinate 3,686 downwards.
GCAACCAGCCTATCGTCCGCGAAGGCTTTTATGTGGTCGTTCTCGTGGTCGGTGACAACCACGTAATCGATACCACATCTGTCCCGGGCCCCCATCACGTCGTCAGGCTTACCCAGAGAATCGTACGAGAACTGGGTGTGTATGTGGAGAACGTAAGAGTAAACATAGCCTTCGGGAGGGTCGAGGATGACCTCGGAGGTCTTAGCTTTTCTCACGATCTTGACGGGAAAGAGCAAGAACCACAGGATCAGAAGGGAAGGGAGTAAAAGGATAAGGAGGAAGATCTCTATCATTTGAGGTTCATGGCTTCCCTGACTTCTTCCATAGTTTCGGCGGCAAAGCTCCTCGCCTTAACCGAACCATTGATAAAGATCTCCTCTACTTCTTTCAGGTTCTTCTTTATCTCCTCCCGCTTCTCTCGGAAAGGTTCGAGGAACTCCTCGAGACCCTCCAGCATCATCTTCTTACAGTCAACACATCCCAGCTTTCCAGCTCTACAGTCCCTCTCTATCTCCTCAATCCTGCCTGTATCCTTGGTAAAGAGCTTGTGGTACATGAAGACCGGGCATATCTCGGGTCTTCCGGGATCGTTCTTGCGTAGCTTCTGGGGATCGGTGAACATCTTCATAACCTTCAGCTGGACCTCCTCCTTCGAGTCCGCAAAGAATATAGCGTTGTTGTAAGACTTGCTCATCTTCCTTCCGTCAGTTCCCGGTACCTTTGGAGTCTCCGTAAGAAGTGCCTCAGGCTCAGGGAACACATCCCCGTAGAGGTAGTTGAACCTTCTCGCGATCTCTCTCGTGAGCTCTATGTGCGGTAGTTGATCCTCCCCGACGGGGACTCCCTGTCCCTTGTATATGAGGATGTCCGCAGCCTGCAGTACAGGGTATCCCAGGAAGCCGTACGTGTCCGTTTCGTAGAAATCCCTCTTGGATACGTTGAGGTTCTTCAGGAGCTCGGGCTCTATCTCCCCTTCGAACAGGGCGGCTATAAAAGTATCCGCAAGGTCGTCCAGCAGGTGCTCCTCGAAGCGCTCGAAGTCTTCAACCTTGTAAGGGATCATATTCATAAACTCCCTGACCACGTCCCTTAGCCCGCCCTTGAACTGGAGGGCTATGTCCTGTAGCTTGAGGAGGTTGTACTTCATATCTTTGTAGGTGGGATTCCACTCGAGCCAGCTTTTGGGGGTGATCATCGAAAAGAGAAGGTGAAGTTCCGCGTGCTCCTTTACCCTCGACTGTATGAAAAGGACACTCTTCTCCGGATCAAGTCCGAGGGTGAGCCAGTCTACCATGAGATCCCTTATGTTCCTCTGAAGATCTGAGGTCTTCTTGTAGGCTGTCGTAAGGGCGTGCCAGTCGGCGACGAAGAAGAAGGTTTCGTGCTCTTCCTGGAGCTGAACCCAGTTCTTTATAACTCCGAAGTAGTGTCCCAGATGGAGCTTCCCGGTGGGTCTCATCCCGCTCACTATTCGCATGGGAAGTATTTTACTTTATGTTTTTATGTCGAGCCTGTGGGCTCTTCCTACAAGCTCTTTGAAGCTCCCCACACCCCTCTCCTTCATAAAGCTTCTGATACCCTCTATAACCTTTAGGGGAGACAGGGGATCGTAGAAGTTGGCCGTCCCTATCTGAACAGCTGAGGCTCCGGCGTAGATGTGCTCCAGGGCATCCTCGTGGGTGGTTATCCCCCCCACACCGATTATGGGAATCCGATGGCCAAACTTCTCGAAGGTCTGCCATATCATCCTAACGGCTATCGGTAGTATCGCCGGCCCCGAGAGTCCTCCGGTCTTCGTGGACAGTTCCGGTCTCTCCTTATAGACGTTTATCCTCATGCCCAGGAGGGTATTTATAAGGACGAGACCGTCCGCACCGGAGTCTATGCAGACCTTGGCAAACTCCGTAACGTCAGTAACGTTGGGAGAGAGTTTTACGAGAAGGGGTTTCTTTATGTTCTTCTTTATACTCTCTACCAGGTTTCCCAGGACGATAGGGTCATGTCCGAACACTATCCCCCCCTTCTTCACGTTGGGGCAGGAAACGTTCAGCTCGTAGGCGACCACCTTCTCCGCGAACTCGAGAGCCTTGCAGACCTCCACGTACTCCTCCTCCGTCTCCCCGAAGACGTTCACTATGAAGTGGGTGTCTATCTTCTCTATCTCAGGGTAGAGCTCCTTTAAGAACTTCTCTACCCCCGGGTTTTGAAGCCCTATAGAGTTGAGCATACCGCAGGGCGTCTCCACTATCCTCGGCGTCTCGTTGCCCCTTCTCGGTCTCAGGGATATTCCCTTTGTAACCACAGCTCCCAGCTTCGAGAGATCGTATATCTCTCTGGCCTCTAAACCGTAGCCGAAGGTTCCGCTGGCGGTCCAGACAGGGTTTTTGAACTTTATGCCGAATAGCTCTACCGAGAGGTCAGGGTCGGCTGCCATATCCTAAATTAGTATAGGTTATTAAGGAGGGGGCTTGGTTGCTGGATAAACTGCCTCTTATCCTATACCTTCTTGCTCTCATGGGTGCGGTCGCCTACTTTGTATATGCCGTTCTGAAGTTTAAGAGAGACCTCAACAGGCCCCTTGCAGAGGCCAGATACTCGATACCGCCCTACGTTGCTACCAGCTTAGGAGTTTTCTTTATACTCGTGACGCTCCCCTTTTACTACAAGGAGTGGGAAAATATACCCAGAATATTTTTTGAAAACCCTGTAACCATTGCCTTCCTGATCTTTACGCTCGTGGGTGTTGGACTTCTCTTCTACGCCCTGTGCAAGACTATCAGACGTATAAGAATTTCAAAGGAGATCGTGATTGAGGAGGAGGAGCTTGCTCCAGGTAGAGTTCTGAGCGGAGTGGTAAGGTTAAAAGGCACGTCCGCCGTGAGAGAGCCACTAAAAGTGAGTCTTGTTCTCCAGCGAGCCTACGTGGTCTCTCAAAGGGAAAAGAGGATAGGCGAGAAGGCTATATGGTCTCAGAGCATAAAGACCTACCCTGTGATCTTTAAAAATTTCGTGGAGATCCCCTTCAAGTTCGATCTTGACGATAGCTTTCCTCCAGAGGATAGCTGGGAGGAGGGGTACGAGCTGGCGCTCGTGGTTGAAGGGGATAAGTTCGGTGTAGAGAGCTTTTTTCTGAAAACAAAGGGAGAGCCGGTAAGTGATATACCCGAAGACTTCCCTGATACTGGAGATGTGCGAAGCGTGGGTGAGATAATAGCTGAGAGGGAATACGCAAATCCTTGGTACAACTTAGCGACTACCTCCTTCGTGGTTCTCTTTGCCCTCTTTATGTGGTTCATGCTACGCTCCGAATACATCCTCAAAGATCCTTCTTCAGCTATAGCTGGTCTCATAGTAAGTGGTCTTGTGATATTGCTGATCTTCTTCCTGCCTATCTATATCTTGGCTGCAAAACTCAGAAGCGGGTCAGTGGAGGAGAGAAGGAAGGGTGCAAAGGGCATGTTTGGCTTGGCTGTGCTCTTGATAATATCCTTCGGTGGCGTGTGGGGCTATGCAATATACAGGCATTTCAAGGGAGATAGCGATCTGCTGGAGATGATCTTTGATTTTGCCCTCTCGCGTTTGGTGGATGGGATCCTAGGTATGTTCGTGCTGCTGGGATTGTTCGGAGTGGTAGCAAGCATGAAGGGTGCGCTGCACAGGTATCCTTAAAGGATACCCTGAAGCGC
>WFPN01000236.1 GCA_015487535.1 Aquificaceae bacterium | reverse complement strand
GAAGGGAGACGTTCGTCTCCCTCATCACTCAAAAACCTCTAAGGAGGTAGAAACCATGATTAAAAACGGCTTCTTATGTATACCTGTCGTTGATGAAGCCGGAGAACCGATCTTCATACCCGACGGCTTCTGTCTTTCGGAGATAGAGACTGACAGGGTAAGCTACCTTACCTTCAGGCGTCCTTCCGAAAACGCTTGGGAAACTCTGACTATGAACTTTTACGCAAAAGGCTTTAAAGCGGTCGTCTATCACATCGAGTATACGAAAGAGGTACCGAGGGAAGATTTCTCTCACGCATTTTACACACAGGAGTTCTCAACCTTCGGTCAGCTCAGAGATTTCTTCAGAGTTGAGCTTGCAAAAGCAGGTTGAAGGGGAGCTTCAGCTCCCCTCTTCTCAATAAAAACCTTAAGGAGGTGTGAGCGATGGAGAATGCTATTGTTAAGCTTCAGGCACCTGCACCCATGCCTCAGGAAGCAACCTTTACCGACATACTTGAGAAAACAAAGAGCAGGCTTGAGGAGCTGATCAAAAGCAACCCGAACACTGTAATGGAGATCAACGGAAGGTATGAGATAACGAGACCTGTTGCCCTTGCGATTAAAGGCTTCATAAGGGACACCATCCTTGCAATAGGGGGTAGTGTAAGATTTTCCACATCGCAACCCCAGGTTATAGAAGAGACTCAAGAACTCACCGTAAAAGTTGAATGTCTTATATCACTGCCGAGCGGGCAGGTCCTGGAAGAGTCCGCTCTCGGAAGCTGTTCAATGGGAGAAATCTCTGCAAAAAACGAGAAGAACATAAGGACTTACCATGATGCTGTGGCCACTGCGGAGACCAGAGCTATAAAGAGACTCATAGAACACATACTCGGAGAGGACGTGATAAACAGGCTCATACTTGAGGTTAAGGGTAGTTTTGAACCCCAGGACAAAGAGGAGCTGATAAAGAGGATTCTTGAGAGAGTCAGGAGAATAAACGAGCAGAGACAGAAGAAGGGTAAAAAGCCTATCACCGTAAAGTTCTTTATTGAAGAGGCACGGAAGAGAGGATGGATAAACTCAAAAGGAAGCTCCCTTGAGGATTTAACTGAAGAAGAGCTCAAGAGGATCATTAAAGGTCTTTAAAAAACCTAAGTGAAGAGGGAGCGAATGCTCCCTCTCGATCCCTTAAAAACTCAAAGGGAGGTATGAACGCTATGGAAAGAGCTATAGGTCTTCTCATGCTAATAACACTGCCTCTGGCTGCGGTTACAAATCTATTCAGAGCTGTCGGCTTCTACGCGGAGAGGGTGGGCAAGCTTGCTGTTTACGGGACTCTCCTCGTGTTTTTAGGCAGAAGAGGAGCGGACATGGTTATAAAGATGGAGGCAAAAAGGTTAAGGAAGCAGAGTATAGAACTGTGGCGCAGAAGGGAAAGGCTTATGTCCTTTAAGGAGGGGATGAGATGAAGGATTTTATAGTCAGGGTTGAAGCCGCCTTTCAGCCTGCCCGTGAGCTCATTTGCGATTTCTGCGGGGAACCCCTTGAATACCCCTTCTATGCCTACATAAGCGTTCGTGGTAAAGAGATGTATCTCAGGGAGTACTTCTGCGAGAAGTGCCTGGGTATCTTCAAGGCTAAAGAGGTGGTGGATATAGAAGATACAGATGAAGCGGTCAGAGATGCAATATACGCAAACCTGAGGATGCCTTACCACGGTGTCATCGTTGAGATCAGAGATATAGAAGAAGCCTCGTTCCTGATAAACAATCCCTTTCTGATAGATCTCTGGGGAGAAAAGTTCTGAACGAAGGGAGGTATTCGCCTCCCTCAATCCCTTAAAAGCTTTTAAAGGAGGTAAGAGCCGTGGAAGTGGTAAAGCTTATTGAGGAGGCTAAGAAAAGTCTTGTGCAGAAGGCACAGGAGACATTCAATAGAGACGGGGACTACATATACCTTCATCAGCTCCTTCAGTGTCCTTTAAAGACGGAGCTTGAGAGCAAATACGGAGAACTCCTGGAACCCGAAAAGGTGAACGAGATAGTGGACGGGTTCCTCACCGAAGACTTCCTCACGAGGTCCTCGGGGACATCCATGGTTAACAACTACCTCTTTGTATCCGGAAGAGCTGTGGACGGCAAAAGGATAGCCACCCACGTGGACCTGTTCTCGGAGAGCCTTGCCCTTGAGATAAAGACCCCCACCTTTACGTTCCCCAGGGGAGAAGTCCTTGTTGAGAAGGAATACTACACGGACGAAGAAGCCGACCTATTCAGCATTCCTGAGAACTATCTCCTTCAGGCAAGGCTCCAGTGCCTGCTCCTCAGGGACAGGTATCCCGACATAGAGTATTTCCTTGCTGTCAAGACCACCACGAAGGTCTACTCTCCCGATCTCATGAGGGTACGGATGAAGAAGGTCTGGATAGTGAAAAAGGTTCAGCCGCTGACTGAAGAAGAGTTTGAGGAAGTTATAAGGGACTATCTTGAGAGGAAGGAGAAAAAGCTTCCGAAGTGGGACTGGGAATGCAGGTACTGTCCCTTTTACAGAAACGCAATGTGTGAAGGCAGGCAGAAGGAAGGGGCGGTAAACAAGGAAGAAGTCCTCAGGCTCTACGCTGAGTACCTCAGGAAGAAAGAAGAGCTTGCAAACCTTGAGAATACACTCAGGCTCATGCTCAAAGGGAGAAGCGTTCAGATGGAAGGCAGGACCATTGGCTACGTTGAGAGGGAGAGTGTTAAGTGGAACGTTGAGAAGCTCAAAGAGGTGTGCGAGAAAGACGAGCTGTGCAGGTTCGTGACCATAAACTGGAGAAGGCATAAGGAGATCGAGG
>WFPN01000235.1 GCA_015487535.1 Aquificaceae bacterium | reverse complement strand
TAATCTGCTCAAGAGGAGGTGTGAGAGTTGAGAAGACAGATGCTCAAATCGAAGATCCACAGGCTGACCGTAACCGACGCGGATCTTCACTACGAGGGGAGCCTATCTTTAGACCTTGAACTTATGGAAGCTGCTGACCTGATACCCTTCGAGAAGATAGACGTGTACAACATAAATACGGGAGACAGGTTCACCACCTACGTTATACCTGCTCCGAGATACTCTGGCACCGTCCGCCTGAACGGTGCAGCCGCCAGGCTCGGTGCTAAGGGCGATCTGATAATAATAGCCTCCTATGCGGACTACGACGAGAAGGAGCTAGAGTTCTACGCACCGAAGCTCGTTTACGTGGACTCCAGCAACAGGATCAAGGCGGTCAAAAGATCTATGGAGGAAGAAGATGTTCAGTGTGCCGGAAGTGACGCCAGAAGAGGCTAAGAAGATACTCGAGGAGGAAGGAGATAAGGTCGTCCTCCTCGATGTGAGGACCCCACCAGAGCACTTTCAGCTCAGGATACCCAACTCGCTCTTCATACCTTTAGATGAGCTCAGGTTCAAGTACAACGAGCTCCCTAAGGATAAGAAGTATATCGTTTACTGCAGGAGCGGAGAGAGGAGCACTTTCGCTACATACTTCTTAAGGCAACTCGGGTACGAGGCCTACAACCTAGCCGGTGGCATAATAACCTGGCCCTACGAGAAGGAATCCGGGGCAGCTTAGATCTTCAGTATCTCCTCCGCCTTCATCTGGGCGTCCAGGAGCAAGTTCTTTAGTTCGTAAGGGTTCATGTTCAGTTTCGAAGAGAACTCCTCAACAACCCTGTCTAGCCTGCTTCCTCCTATCTCGAGGGCTTCCTCGAGTATGTAAGCTTCCTGCAGAATGGTGCTTAGCTCCTCGTTCACTCCAGTGTACGCCTCTATTATCTCCTTGTCTATGTTTACCTCCCTAAGGAACTCTATCTTGTCAACGCCGAGTATCTTATCTATCATGGAAAAGAGTCCTGCCAGGTACGCCTCGTTAGCGATCTGGGGGTTTTTTCTCCTGGCGAGTTCCTCGGCCAGTATGGCTCTTATCAAGGACTTCTTCCAAAGGTATGGGTTCTCAACGGCAACGTAATCGTTGGTTGCAATGAGTAGTGTGAACTTCTTTAAATTTTCCATTCCCAAGTAGGCGCAGGCCTGGACTATGTCCTTTATCTCCTTTCTCTTGGCAAAGTAGGCTGAGTTCACAAACCTCAGCAGCTTGGCGGACATACCGACGTCACTCGCTATTATCTTTGCGAAATCTTTTATGCTCTGAACGGTGTTGAGAGCAGCTATCATCCTCATCAGGGTGCTTTTCAAAAAGGGAGCTATCTCGAACTCCTTCACTATGGTGGGCTTCCCGAGAAGATTTCCCTCGAACAGATCACCGAGCGGCAGGGCCTTCTGGTAATCCTCGTCGGTCTCTATCCGAGTTATAAGAACCTTCTTGTTGTTCCTCCTCACAGCTGAGGCCTTCCCCTCGTCCACGCTCGATACCGTAAACTCCACCATGTGTGCCTTGTGGAGCAGTTCAACGAACTTGCCCGAGTATAGCTGCTCCGTGATAGCTACCATAGCGCCCTGTTCCTTGAGATCGTCTATCCTCTTGAGGATGCTGTTTATCAGCGTCTTACCGACGTCTATCTGGGAAGGTATAAGCTCGAACACCACCTTCTCGGCGGGTAGAAGATCGAGGACCTTGTTCAGGAGAGAGTCTAGGGTGACGTTTATGAAGATACTTTTTCCATCGGAGACCCTCTTTATACCGAGCTCAGCTATCAGCTCGGCTATTATGAAGGTGGCCTTGTTGTAAGGTACGTCCTCGGGGTACTTCTCGAGATCGTCCGTCCTCCTCAGGTAAACCTCGTATCCGAATACCTCCCCTTCCTTATCAAATACCGGCTGCCTTGCTATTGCGAAGCTCATCTATCTTCTCCCTCAGCTCCGGGTAAAGGGGGAACTGTTCGCAGAGCTCCTTAACCTCCTCCTTCACCCTCTCTATAATCTTATCGTCCCCTATGTTCTTTACAACAGCCGATATCATCCTTGCTATCCTTCTCATCTCCTCTTCTTTCATACCTCTCGTTGTAAGGGCCGAGGTACCTATCCTTATACCACTCGTTATCCAAGGCTTTTGAGGGTCAAATGGAACGGCGTTCTTGTTCACCGTTATGTTCGCCCTTCCGAGGGTCTCCTCTACCTCTTTCCCGGTGAGGCCGAAGTTCCTCAGATCCACGAGGACTATGTGGCTATCGGTCCCTCCGGTAACGATCTTGAAGCCTTCCTTCATGAGCTCCTCGGCCATTACCTTAGCGTTGAGGATGACCTGTTTCGCATACTCTTTGAACTCCTCGCTCATAGCCTCCTTGAAGGCCACAGCCTTAGCCGCTATAACGTGCATCAAGGGGCCGCCCTGTACTCCGGGAAAGACGGACTTGTCTATCGCCTTAGCGAACTCGGACTTGCACAGGATAAAACCGCTCCTCGGACCTCTTAAGGTCTTGTGGGTGGTCGAGGTTACGAAGTGCGAGTAGGGAACAGGATTAGGATACTCTCCTGCCGCTATCAGGCCCGCGTAGTGGGCCATGTCCACCATCAAAAGAGCACCCACCTCGTCCGCTATCTCCCTGAGCTTGGCCCAGTCTATAACCCTGGGGTAGGCGGAGGCCCCACCGACTATCAGCTTCGGTTTATGCTCCTTGGCGAGCTTGTAGAGTTCATCGTAGTCTATAAGTTCAGTCTCCGGGTTTACCCCGTACTGGACAACCTTGTACAGCTTCCCAGAGAAGTTTACCGGAGCGCCGTGGGTCAGGTGCCCTCCGTGGGCTAGGTTCATTCCCATTATGGTGTCCCCGGGCTCGAGAACTGCCATGTAAACGGCCATGTTCGCCTGGGATCCCGAATGAGGCTGGACGTTTGCGTGCTCTGCCCCGAAGAGCTTCTTGGCCCTCTCTATAGCCAGGTTCTCGGCTATATCTACGAACTCACACCCGCCGTAGTATCTCTTTCCCGGGAGCCCCTCGGCGTACTTGTTGGTAAGAACGCTTCCGGTAGCCTCCATAACCGCGAGGGAGGTGAAGTTCTCGGAGGCTATGAGCTCTAAATGGTAGAACTGTCTCTCGTACTCCTTAACAACGACCTCAAATATCTCGGGATCGGTTTTCAGCAGGTTTTCCATGGAAAAAGTATAACAGATTTCTTATACCTCTATTCCCTCCAAAGCGTAGAATACCGTTGAACAGCAACTTGGAGAGAGAACGGGCTCCAAACCTATGGATTTCGCGTAGGAAACGACGCCTTCAGCGGGGAACGCTATCCCGTTCACGCCCGCTAGGATCGAGTATATATCGAACTTAACCCTCTCTGCACCAGCAGGCCTTGCACATCCGATCATTATCGGAGAGTTCGGGATGCTCTTCCTAGCATGGAGAACTATCTGGGCACTCTCCTCAACCTGAGGTGGAGGGAGAAGCTGGAACTTAGCCTTACCGTAGTAGGGCATTACAACGACTAGAACCAGAGCATCAGGGTCGTACTTGGAGATCATGTCTATAGCGTAACGCTCCCCTCTTATCTTTCCGTAGTGAAGGCCTATGATAACGTGAGGGACTATCCTCAGACCTGCTTCCTTAAGGAGTTTCAAGGACCTGTCGTAGTCATCAACCGTCCTGTGGGGTAGCTTGTAAACCTGGGAGATAGTTTCGTTATCCCCTATTATGTCCAGGAGAACGGCATCCACATTAGCTTCTTTCAGGCCGGACACGTAGTCTTCGTCCACGAGACCCACGTGACAGGTGACGAGCATACCGAGCTCTTCCTTGACAGCCCTCATAGTATCGAAGAAGTCCCAGAGTGGAACGTAGCCGTCCTTGTCAGAACCTCCGGAGATGAGTATTCCTGTAACTCCTTGGGATTTCAGATCTGTGCAGACCTTCCAGAGCTCCTCCGGTGTTGTGGCAGGTATCATGTGCCATAGGATCTTGCTCGCGCAGTGGTCGCACATGAGCTCGCAGCTCTTTCCAGTAACGGATATGTCCACGAACCTGGGCGGGGTCTTTATGGAAAAATCCTCGACCTCGTAGTGCTTAAATCCAGGGCTGTGGAAATAGACCTTTTCGCCAAAGTTCTTGAGTTTTATATCCAGCCCCTCTCTGAGCCGCTCCGCGAGTTTCTCGTCTATATCTACATCTATCTCTACCATCGTTTCTGTCCTTTTAAGGTAGGGGCCGAAGGCCCCTCAGATCATCCACACTTGACCCCTTTCTCCTCGGCAACCTTCTTGAGGGCTTCTACCGCTTCGGGTCCTTTCATGAGCTGATTGATATCGTCGGGATTGGTGGGCTTGAGCTTGACGATCCATCCCTGGCCATAGGGGTCGTCGTTCACGAGGGCCGGATTACCCTTGAGCGCCTCGTTGATCTCCACTATCTCCCCCTCGAAGGGTGCGGGGACGGGTCCAACCCACTTTCCGCTCTCGATGGTGGCAACGCTCTTGCCCTTCTTGACGGTCTTGCCTACCTTTTTGGGCGTGTAAGCGACGAGCCTTCCAGCCATGGCGGCCGCTATGGAGGTCAGACCTACAGTGTAGGTCCCGTCTCCGTTATCCTTGACCCAGGTGAAGGCGTTGGCCTCGGGGTCAACGTGGTAGAGAAGATCCTCAGGAACAAGGCATCCGTTTACCTCTGCCATTTTGCACCTCCCGTTTATTGGAATTTAGAGATATTGTATATCAATTAGAACACTATCAGCTTGTCAGCTTCCATAGCCCTTATGGCGAACTCGCTCGCCGGAACTACGCCGTCCAGCTCGGGTATAAGCTCGTCCTCCGTAAGGCCTAGTGAGTCCACCGCCTGCTTGCAGGAGTAAAACTTAACCCCAGCCAGTTTGGCGTCCTTCATGAAGTCATAGACCGTCTTGGGTTTCTGTCCGTTCTGGGGGAAGCAGTTGCCCTCTCCCGTGGGACATATCTTCTCCGCTATGCCCTTCCTTATGAGGTTCGTTCCGTCCATGTTGAAGAAAACTTCAACCTCCGCGTCGTTGGCCGCCATGAGGGCAGCTATGTAGAAGGGCGAGGCACACCGCCAGGGTGTCCTCGGCCCGCTCGTCATCAGTATTACTATCTTCTTCTCCTCTTCCAGCATCCTTAGACCAACCCCAATCTCTTGAGAACGGGAATGGGATCGGAGAGGTTATCCTTGAGCTTAACATCCCCAGCGCTGTAGCCGAAGGCTATTCCGAGGAGCTGTGTGAAGTAAGCTGCGGGAACATCCACGTCGGGAACTCCCTTCATCATGAGTCTGTGCCTGTACATCTCCAGCGAAGCGTGGCAGAGGGGGCACTCGGTAGCTATTATGTCCGCTCCGTTCCTCTTGGCGGTCTGGAGGATCATCATGACGAACTTCTCGGAGACCTGCTCGTCGGAGAGGGAGTGGGGACCTCCACAGCACTGGGTGTGCATGGGCTCGAACTCAACGCTGGTGGCTCCCGCAGCCTCCAAGAGAGCCTCCATGTAGTAGGGATGCTCATCATCGTCAGCGGTTTCCCTCATCCTGGGTCTCTCCTGCTCTTCCGTTCCTGTGTGGGAGTAGGTCCTCGCATAGAAGTGAGGCCTCGTGTAGAGGCATCCGTAGTAGTTGGCCACCTTGAGACCCTTGAGGGGCTTTCTGGTCCTCTCCTTAACCTTCTCTGGACCAGCCTCGTGGTAGAACCACTCGAGGATGTGGTAGGTGTGGGGGACCTCGGTAAGGGGATCTACACCGCCCTCCTTGAGGAGAGAGTTTATCCTCTCGAAAACTTTCTTGTCCGTCTCGAGGAAGTATTCAGCCCTCTGGAGGGAGAAAGAACACCCGTTGCAGGGAGCAACTATAACGTTGTGGCCCTGCTTCTTGGCAAGGGACATGTTACGAGCGTTCAGGAGCATCGTCCCCCAGAAGGTGACGTTCTTGGTCTCCATAGCCCCACAGCAGTTGTAGTCCTCGAGGTAGTCGAGCTCGAGGCCAAGCTCCTTGGCAACTATCCTGGTAGAGACATCGTAAGCCCTGGCCGCACCCTCGAGGGAACAGCCGGGGTAGTATGCAACCCTCTTTCCTATAC
>WFPN01000234.1 GCA_015487535.1 Aquificaceae bacterium | reverse complement strand
TACTGCGGGGAGGTCTCCTTAGAGGACGTAGATAAGGAGATAAGGCTCTGCGGGTGGGTCCACAGGGTCAGAAACCATGGGGGAGTGGTTTTCATAGACCTCAGGGACAGAGAGGGGATAGTTCAGGTAGTCGCCGAGGAGAGTTCGAACCCGGAAGCTTACGAGAAGGCGGACAGGGTAAAGCCGGAATGGGTAATAGGCGTGGTGGGGAAGGTGAGAAGGAGACCGGAGGGAACCGAGAACCCCAAGCTAAAGACCGGATACGTTGAGGTGGTGGCGAGCGAGATAAAGGTATTCAACACCTCCGAGGTCCCTCCCTTTCCGGTAGAAGAAGAGACCCACGTTTCTGAGGAGATAAAACTCAAATACAGGTACATAGATCTAAGAAGGTTTTCTATGAAAGAGAACCTCCTCTTCAGACACAGGCTATACCAGACAACGAGGAGGTTCTTCGAAGAGGAGGGCTTCGTAGAGATAGAAACCCCGTTCCTGACCAAGTCCACCCCTGAGGGGGCGAGGGACTTTATAGTTCCATCCAGACTCCATCCCGGTAAGTTCTACGCCCTCCCCCAGTCTCCACAGCTCTTTAAGCAGATACTCATGGTCGCTGGCTTCGACAGATACTTCCAGATAGTCAAATGCTTTAGAGACGAGGATCTGAGAGCTGACAGACAGCCCGAGTTCACCCAGATAGACTACGAGATGTCCTTCGTACGTGAAGAAGAGGTTATGGACGTTGCGGAGAGGCTCGTTGCCAGACTCTTCAAAGAACTCCTCGGGATAGAGCTAAAAACTCCCTTCGAGAGGGTTTCCTACCGGGAGGTAATGGAGCGCTACGGGACGGACAAACCCGACAGGAGGTTCGGCTTGGAGCTCATAGAACTCTCGGACATATTCAAAAATACAGAGTTCAAGGTCTTTAAAAGCGTTCTGGAGAAGGGTGGAATAATAAAGGCCATAAACTTCAAGAAGGGAAACCTCTCGAGGAAGGAGATAGACGACCTTACCAAGTTCGTTCAAAAGCTGGGAGCCAAGGGCCTCGCCTGGATAAAGGTGGAGGCTGGGAAACTCACATCTCCTATAGTTAAGTTCTTCTCACAGGAGGAGACGGACAGGCTCCTCAAGCGCGTGAACGCTGAGGAGGGAGATGTAATCTTCTTCTCCGCTGACGCGAAGGAGATGGTCTACAAGATCCTTTCGGCTCTCAGGCTAGAGCTCGCTAAGACCCACAACCTGATAGACGAAAGCAAGTGGGACGTTCTCTGGGTGGTGGACTTTCCCCTGATGGAGTGGGACGAGGAGGAGGAAAGGTTCGTCTCATTGCACCACCCCTTCACAGCTCCCAAGGAGGAGGATGTTCCCAGGCTGAAGGAGGCCCTGAAGACGGAGGATCTCGAGGAGAGAAAGGAGCTCGTCCACTCGGTCAGGGCCAGGGCCTACGACATGGTCATAAACGGAGAGGAGGTGGGAGGTGGCTCGATCCGTATCCACACCACCGAGCTTCAGGAGATGGTCTTCAGGCTACTTGGGATCGGAGAGGTCGAGGCCCAGGAGAAGTTCGGATTTCTCTTAGAGGCCCTTAAGTTCGGTGCTCCTCCCCACGGGGGTCTTGCCTTCGGACTGGACAGGCTCGTGGCCCTGATGAGGGGTCTGGACTCGATAAGGGACGTGATCGCCTTCCCCAAGACCCAGAAGGGGATATGCATGCTCACCTCCGCACCCGACTATGTCACACCCAAGCAGCTAAAGGAGGTTCACATAAAGGTTGTGGAGTGAGGTATAAGGTCTATAATCACTGATATGAAGCTAAAGGAGAAGCTCACCTTCGAGGATCTCAAGGAACTTCCCGAGGGGAACTACGAGGTGATAGACGGGGAGGTGAAGGAGTTGGCACCTACGGGTTTCGAGCACGGAGAGTGGGAAGGAGAGCTTTACACTCTGCTCAAGCAAAAGCTGAAAGAAAAAGGCTACGTGGCTGTAGGAGAGGTAGGAGTTCTTATATCCAGGAACCCACTCAGGATAAGGTCCGCGGACGTGGTCTATATAAGCAAGGAGCGTTCTCCCGAGAGGCCTAGGGGTATTCTCACCACGCCTCCCGAGCTCGTGATAGAGATAGTCTCCCCAAGCAACACCTACACCGAGATGGAGGAGAAGGTCTTCGATTACCTTAAGGCTGGGGTGGAAAAGGTCCTTCTGATAGATCCCCAACTGAGAAAAGCCACTCTGTTTGAGGGCAGGAAGGCTGGGCTCTACGATTTTGAAGAGGAGATCGAGCTCCTTCCAGATCTGAAAATAAAGCTCGCGGAAGTCCTCTCATGAGGGTAATCTCTGTAATAGGTTCTTCAAACGCTAACGAAGAAGAGTACGAAGTAGCCTACCAGGTGGGAAAGGAACTGGCCAAGAGGAATATAGCGGTTGTTTGCGGTGGGAGGACCGGTGTTATGGAGGCGGTCTGCAAAGGAGCGAAGGAGGAGGGAGGACTTACCATAGGGATAATGCCCTCTTACGACGGCCACGAGGCGAACCCTTACGTAGATCTGAAGATAAACACCGGGATGAGCTGGAACAGAAACCCGATCGTTGTCGCCAGTGGGGACATGGTTATAGCCATAGGCGGGCATTGGGGAACGCTGTCGGAGATCGCCTACGCTCTGATCCTAGGCAAGTACGTGGTGGGCTACAGGACACATGATATAGGCGGGATTGAAAAAGTGAATAGCCCAGACGAAATTATTAGGAAGGTGGAGGAATTTTATGGGAAAGGACATCAGCACCCTTGAGGAGATGCTCTTCAACACGATGTTTTCCGAGATAGAGGAGAGATACAACGATGTCGTTGATATATACAGGAACGATTACGAGATCCTCTCCCTCGCCCAGCATCTGAGGTCGGTTAAGGAGGCCGTAGGAGAGGTCTTCAAGGAGATACCGAACCCCAGCAAGAAGCTCAGCGAGGAGCACTACACTACACTATACCAGGTCCTGAAAGAGGTCAGCTCTATACTCTACGACCTCTCTATAGCTGAAGGAGATCAGCTCAACTACGTTATAGTTCAGGCGTACAGGAAGCTCGACAGCATAAACTCTCTATTTGAGAAGCTCGTATGATATTTCAAGACAGAGAGGAGGCGGGAGAGCTCTTAGCCGAGGTTTTGAAGGATAGGATACATCCCGAAGATAGACCCATAGTCCTCGCTATCCCGAGGGGAGGTATCCCGGTAGCCTATAAGGTCTCCGAAAAGCTCGGCGTTCCTATGAGTATAGTTGTGGTCAGAAAGCTGGGGCTTCCCTGGAACGAGGAGGCGGGCTTCGGGGCTATAGACCCAGAGGGGGCTACCTACTTGGACGAGGAGCTGGTCAATTACGCCAAGCTCGATACTAAAACTATAAGCGAGGTAGCTAAGAAGGAGCTCGAGGAGCTCAAAAGCAGGGAGAGGAAGTTCCTACCCCGTGGTTATCCAGATCTTCAAGACAGGGAGGTGATAATAGTTGACGACGGCGTGGCTACGGGCTACACGGCCATAGCGGCGGCGGGCTTTGCCAAGAAGAGGGGTGCAAAGAGGGTTATAGTTGCAGTTCCCGTCTGCCCCAAGGACAGTCCTAAGAGGTTTAAAGGGTATGCGGATGACTTCGTCTGCTACAGCCCTTCCAGTGAGATGAGCTTTGCGGTCGGTATGTTCTACAGGGACTTCCATCAGCTCTCGGATGAGGAGGCTAAGGATTACATAGACAGGGCGAAGGAGAGGAGCCTATTCGAACCTTAAGGATAGTATATTAATCCTGATGAAGGTCCTTATGATAGACAACTACGACTCCTTCACCTACAACCTGGTCCAGTATCTTGGAACGCTCGGGGCCGATGTGATCGTAAAGAGAAACGACCAGACCAGCGTTGAGGAGATCAGGGAGTTGCGACCTGAGGCGATCGTTATATCTCCCGGGCCTTGCACCCCGGCCGAGGCGGGTGTATCCGTAGATGTCATAAAAGCCTTCTATACGAAGATACCTATCCTGGGTGTGTGCCTTGGCCATCAGTCCATAGGGGTCGCCTTCGGTGGGAGGATAGTAAGGGCCAAGAACCTTATGCACGGAAAGGTCTCAAGGATATTCCACACGGGAGAGGGAGTATTTAAGGGTATTCCAAGTCCCTTTACAGCCGTCAGATACCACTCGCTCGTGATAGAGAAGGCATCGCTTCCGGAGGTTCTCAGCATAACCGCGTGGTCCGACGACGAGGAGATCATGGGGGTCCAGCACAGTGAGTTTCCCGTCTTCGGGGTCCAGTTCCATCCTGAGTCTGTCCTCTCCGAGCACGGTATGGATGTGCTCAAGAACTTTTTAGAGCAAGCCCAAAGGGCTAGAGTCTGATCTCCTCTATGTTGTAGATCTCAAAAACCTCTCTGTGCTTCAAAAGTCCTAAAGCCTCTCTGTATATGATTAGATACCTCCTCTGTTCTATAGCTTTCTCCCTCAGGCTGTAAAATCTCCTCCTCAGTCTCACAAGGAGCCTCATGGATAGGGTTGGGACATTTCTCTCCCTCTCGATCCTCAGCTTCAGGTATGAGACTGCCTTCCTTATCCTCCTCATCTCGGACATGTAGCCTTCAATCTTGGCTCCATAGCCTCCACCTACGCTTGCTATCTCCTTAAGGAGTTCCTCATCGAGTTCAGACTTGTCCAGCATACCTAAATTAATTTATCTGTCCTCCGTCATTGTGGATCGGTTTAGGGCTTCGGAAGATATAGAGCGATGAAGAAGAGGATAGTTAGCCCCATAAATCTGAGGAAGGACAGGCTCCCTCCCGGACAGCACTGGATCCAGTACCCGATAGTTTACGATATAGTTGAGAGGCTTCCAAACTTCGACATAGAAAGGTACAGGTTCAAGGTTTGGGGCGAGGTGGAAAGCCCGATAGAGCTCACCTACGAGGAGGTTTTAAAACTTCCGTCCGTGGAGCTCGTGGCAGACTTTCACTGCGTGACCAGATGGAGCGTGAAGGAGATACAGTGGGAGGGCGTCCCTACACAAGAGATAATAAAGCTGGTTAAACCGAAGCCGGAGGCCAGGTACGTCTTCGTTTACTGTCTCGAAGGCTACACTACCAACATGCCCTTGGAGTTCTTCGCCCAGGAGGACTCCATCCTCGCCTACAAGATGTTCGGGGAAACTATACCCAGGGAGCACGGCTTCCCCCTCAGGCTCGTGGTCCCCAAGCTCTACGCTTGGAAAAGTGCCAAGTACGTGTGGGGGATAGAGTTCAGGAAGGAAGACAGGCCCGGATACTGGGAGGAGAGAGGATACCACATGGTGGGAGATCCCTGGAAGGAGCAGAGGTACTGGGGAGATTGATATAATCCCCATATGCTCATAACCTTTGAGGGTATAGACGGGAGCGGTAAAACCACCCAGTCCAGAAGGTTGTTCAACTACTTGAAGGAAAAAGGCCTCCCCGTCCATATCTTCAGGGAGCCCGGTGGGACGCAGCTGGCCGAAAGTCTGAGAAAGATCCTCCTCGAGGAGGAGCTGGATGAGAGGGGTGAGCTTCTCCTCTTTGAGGCGGCCAGGGCAGACCTGTGTTCTAAGAAGCTCCTGCCCCTCCTGGATGCGGGTGAGATCGTTATCCTCGACAGGTTCACCGACTCTACGTTAGCGTACCAGGGATACGGAAGGGGCATAGACCTCGAGCTCGTAAAGACTTTGAACACCTTCTCTACCTTCGGGCTCAGGCCGGATATAACGTTCCTTCTGGACATAGATGTGGAAACCGCCCTTGAGCGGGTTAGGGAAAAGACGCGCTTTGACGAGCCTCTGTTTCTGGAGAAGGTCAGGAGAGGTTTCCTGGAGATAGCTAGGGAAGAACCCGACAGGGTAGTTTTGATAGGGTCGAAGAGGTCTGAGGATGAGGTGTTCGAAGATATAGTGAGGGTTTTGAAGGATAGAACGGGTTTGATTTAGAAAGGCCCCTCCGGGCGGAGGGGCAAAAACTCTTGGGGAGGGAGGGGGAGGGAGTTTTTCACTCCCAACCTCTTTCTCACCTGTAGCTGGGATTAATATACCACCTATAAAACACTTTGTCAAGTGGTTTTATAATCGTTGTCTCCCAAAGCCTCTGGAAGTAGGAGCTCTGAGGCTTATAATTAATCAGAGGGGGAAGGTATGCTGGGTTTCCTGCTTCCCACCCTGTTCGGTATAAGCGTGGCCGTAGCGGGAGGAAAAAGCATGAAGGTGGAGAGCGATGCCTTTAGGGAGGGAGAGGTAATACCCGTCAGGTACACCTGCGATGGGGTTGATATCTCCCCGCCCCTACGGTGGTCCGAAGTGCCCGAGGGAACCAGGAGCTTCGTGATAATAGTGGACGATCCGGACGCACCCATAGGGACCTTCACCCACTGGGTGGTTTACGATATCCCCTCGGAGGTTAGGGAGCTCGAGGAGGGGATCCCGAAGGCGGACCAGATAGACGGTGTGAAGCAGGGGATGAACGACTTTGGCTACGTCGGATACGGTGGCCCCTGTCCACCGAAGGGTCACGGTTACCACAGGTACTTCTTCAAGGTTTACGCCCTCGACGTTGAGAGCTTGAACCTACCACCAAAAGCGACGAGGAGGCAGGTAGAGGACAGGATGAGGGCCCACATCCTAGGGGAGGGATCACTGATGGGAAGGTATAAGAGAGATTAGGTCCTGGGGCAGTTTCGGATAGTTCCCCCTTACGTTGCCCCTCTCGTCTATCTTTATGGTGGCCGGCAGGAATATTAGGGTTACCTTCTCTGAGAACTCACCTCTCGGGTCGGCGTAAACGGGGAAGTTCGGTTTTATGCCGTTCTTCCTTAGAACCTCTTTCACATCGGACTCGTCCATCATTATCGCTATGGATATCAGGCTTACGTCTTTACCGAGCTTGGGGTAGATCTTAACTAGCCTCTTGAGGTCCTCGGTGTGTCCTATACACGTTCCAGACCAGACGTAAACTATGAGAGGTTTTCCCCTGTAACTCTCAAGGCTGACCTCCCTTCCGGAGAGATCCCTCACCTTGAGCTTGTATATCGAATCCCCGGAACAGGAGAGGAGCAACAACAGGACTGCAACCAGGAGACTTCTCATCTACTAACGCATACCCATCCTTCTGACAGGAGCTTCTACTGTTATCTCTCCGCTCTTCTTGAAGATGAGCGTTATCCTAATCTTCTCACCAGCCTTCAGGGGTCTTTTAAGGTCTATCAGCATTATATGTTTACCCATAGGCTTGAACTCCACAAGCCCGCCCGCCGGCACCTTTACCTCCTTCACTCTGCGCATCTTCATCATCCCGTCTTCCATCACGGTGGTGTGAATCTCCGTTATCTTGGATACCTCTGACCTCGCTCCGATCAGGTAGTCGTCCTCATCCCCTGCGTTCCTAACCTTCATGAAGGCAGCGCTCATGGTGGATACGGGTGGGACCGCCCTCACCCACGGGTCCTCCACGATGATCTTGGGCTTGGAAAGGGCGAAGCCGAAGAAGAGAATTAAAAGGGCTAAGACTCTCATAACATCCTCCTAAAGGAACTTCTTTATGTCCTCCGCCATCAGCTCGGGCTTCTGCTTGGTGGAAGGGTATATGAGCTTGAGGACCCCGTCGGGGGTTATCAGGTATATGTAGGCCGTGTGATCTACGAGGTATCCTCCCTCCGATTGGCCTTCGACCTTCTTGTAAAAGGCCATGTAATCCTTGGCCACCTTTTTGATCTCGTCGGGAGTCCCGGTGAGCCCTATGAAGCTGGGGTTGAAGAACTCTGCGTACTTCTGTGCCACCTCGGGGGTGTCCCTCTCCGGGTCCACGCTTATGAATACCACCTGAACCTTGCTCTTCTCATCCTCGTCCAGAAGGTTCATCGTCTTTGCGAGCGTCTGGAGGGCGGCCGGACACACATCGGGGCAGTGGGTGTAGCCGAAAAACATGAGAACTACCTTACCTCTGAAGTCTGAGAGGCAGACCTTCCTCTCCTTGCCGTCCTTCCATCCGGTTAGGCAGAACTCTTTAGCGGGCTTGTCGTAGAGTGTCCCGTTGAAGTCCTCCTTCCTTTCGCAGGATAAGGAGAGGATAACCGCAAGGATAGTAAAAACTAACCAAAGGCGCTTCATCATGGTAAAGTATAATCCTTTTCTGAAAGCAGATCAACCCCGCACTCCAGGTTCTCCACCCAGTCTATGAACCTGCTTACCATCTCCTTCCCTCTGAAGATGGCCCCGTGCTGGGGTGCTATCGTCTCTATGTCGAGATTCCTAACCATGTTGGCCCAGAGTTTCATTACCTTTCCCGATGCCATGTACCTTTTGTGGAAACCCTCCATGTACTTGATGTGGGAGTCGAAGTCTTCCACGAAGACGTAATCCTGACCCAGAGAGGCACCCAGATCTCCGGAGAAGAGTATCTTGGAAACGGGGTCGTATATCTGAAAGTTCCCCGGTGAGTGGAGGAAGTGGGCAGGGATGATCAGCAGCTCGCAGTCTCCACCGAGCGTGATCCTAGTTCCGCCGTCGTCTATCGGGATCACCCTGCCTTCGAGCTTTGAGTCTAGGCCGAAGTGGGGCAGGAACCTTATCCAGAGCTTGGATATGAGTGCGGTTGCATCTGTGGTCATGAGCCAGTAGTTTATGCTCGCCACTATGTCCGGATCCTGGTGGGAAAGGAACACGTACCTGATGTTTTTAGGAGGTATCAGAACGGATATGTCGGCGAAGAGCTTGGACTGGACCTTGTGGCCCCCGGGATCGAGTAGAACCGCCTCGTCCCCATGGAGTATGAGAAACTGGTTGGCCTGGACTGCGCTTGCTGGCGTGAGCTCCTCGAACAGGAACACTTTGTGGTTCTCGGATTTAAACAGCTCCTTACCGGCCATGACTCCTCCTTTATGACTTTCGTCATATTTTATCATCTCTGGCGCCGAAAGGGGTAGAATAATCGGCATGATATACACGGGCGTGGACGGGGAGAAGATCTTCAGCATAGACTACTCTCCCCTTAGGAAGAACTGGAAGGTAACCGAGAAGCGGGGAAGAAAGATATACGTGGTACCTTCAGATCTGTGCTACGTGAGAAGGGATAAAACGGACATAAGAGATGCCTACGACCTCAGGCGGGCTCTGGGCATAGAGGTTGAGGAGAAGTTCGGTGAGGTCCTCTGGGACGTAAAGCTGAAAGGGGACGAATACTGTTTGGCCGTTGTGAGGGACTTTGAACTTCCGGAAGACAGCTTCGCTCTCGATCCTGAGGTATTTTCCCTGGCAAGGGTTGCAAAGGCACTCGGTATAGATAACTGCTACGTCTTAGACATAGGGAGGAGGAAGACTACCCTGGTGAACGTGGAGGAGGGGGAGATGTCCTCCTACAGGGTAGTCCTGAAGGGAATCGATTACCTTAAGCAGATAGCCTCTGAGGACGTGCTAATAGGAGAGGGCATAAAGAACGCTGCTATCAGGGAGGCCTTCGAGGGCATACTCTCATCCTTCGGTAAGGATATAAGAGAGAAGCCCGTTCTACTCAGCGGAGGGGGGAGCAGGCTCAAGGGTATAGAGGACCTATTTGAAGATGTCTTGAGGAACGATCTGGTTCCACCAGAGCTGATTTCAGCCTTCGGGGCATCCCTTAAGTTCGTTTACGAAGACTGTTCTCCCGACTTCAGGGAGGAGGAGCTATCGGAGAGGGATCTGAGGAGGGTCTCCCTTATCTTGGGATCTTCCTTGATACTCTTTATAGCCTCCGGTCTTGGGATGGGCTACCTGAAGGACAGCTTCGTAAGAAAGATAAGGAAGGAAGAGAGGCTGGAGTTCAAGAGGAAGTTCCCGCAGAAGCCTGCTGTAGCGGTCAGGGACCAGGTAAAGAGTATGTCCATGACCGAGCCCTACCCTCTGACGGACAGGATGTTGAGGCTCTCGGAAAAGCTAGGAGAGGGTATGAAGATCTACAGGATAGAGTTCGAAGACGGTGTTCTGAAGGTTACAGGAGAGGCGAAGGACAGGGATACCGCGGTTAGGATAGGGGCGAAGAGGGTTAGGGAAACACCCGAGGGGAGCTTCGAGTTTGAGGTGGAGATAAGATGAGGAGGTATCTGAGCCGTCGTCTCGTTTACGTGGTGTCCCTGTTGATCTCGGCGCTCTTTCTGGTTTACGCCCTCTCCGTTGCTGGAGACGTAAGGAAGGATGTGGTCAAAGAGTACTTCGCTCACAAGGAGTTTCTCTTTTACCTCAAGAACCTCCCCCTGAGGACAAAGGCTCCTGCCACCGAAGAAGCTCTCGTGAGCCTTCTCTCCAAACACGGGCTCGAACCCCAGAAGGTGTTCAGGACAGAGAGCGGTGTGGAGGTCCAGCTAAAGGATATCCCGTGGAGCGTTGTCCCAGACCTTGTGAAGAGTCTCGAGGACAGGTTCGAGGTCGTATCCTTTTCCGCGGTGGACAACACAGGTAAGGGTATATTCGAGGTCAGGATGGTTGTTAGATGAGGGTCTTCGATAGCCTCGTTGAGGAGTACGATCTCTGGTACGAAAGGCCCTTCGGCCGTTCAGCCTTCGAGCTCGAACTTAGGTGTTTAAAGGGGCTCTTAGGTAGCTTTCAGAAGGGCCTCGAGGTGGGCGTGGGCACGGGGAGGTTCGCTTCGGCCTTGGGCGTGAGGTTTGGTCTGGACCCATCCTACGAGATGCTAAAGATGGCGGAGAGAAGGGGTGTGATCTGTGTTCAGGGTGTGGGCGAGAGGCTACCCTTCAAGGAAGGGAGCTTCGATCTAGTACTTGTGGTAGTCTCCATATGCTTTGTTGAGGATCCACCCAGGGTGTTGAAGGAGATAAGGAGGGTGCTTGTATCTGGCGGTCGGCTCATTCTCGGACTCGTCCTCGGAGAGAGTCCCTGGGCAGAGTTTTACAGGAAGAAGGCGGCGGAGGGCCATCCCATATACAGGCACGCCAGGTTTTATACATTTGATGAGGTAAAGGAGATGCTCGGCACGGCCGGCTTCACCCTGAGAGGGGTCAGAAGCACGCTCTTTGAAGAGCCCCAGGACAGAGCACCCGTCAGTAATATGGAGGTCAGGGAGGGCTACTCTTCCGAGGCGGGCTTTACATGTATCTGTGCTACCTAAGGGTTTCCCTGAAGAACTCTATCGCTATATCCCTGAGGTCCTCGGCCGCGAGATCCCTGAAGAAGTGATCGGCGTAATCTATTACCTCTACCCTGATGTTTTCCTTCATGTAAGGCTCCAGGAAGGTAGGCAGGTCCTTCACTCTGTCGTCCTCTCCTCCCCAGACTATCAGTACGGGGACCTCTATCCTCTGCAGGGATCGGCCTATGTTCCTGTCTATACCGTAGTAGGTGTACAGGGTTCTTGCGCTAACCTTTGTCTTCTGGCAGTAAAAGAAGCTCGTCTCGAGGAGCTTTTTCCCCTCACCATTTTCAACCAGCTCCCTGGCCTTCTTAAGGAGGGGGTGTTTTCTCGGAACTCCCTTCGCCGGGGCTACGGCGAGGACCCCCACTACGGCCTTGTCTTTAGATAGCTCTTCCGCCGCGTGTATAACCTCCTGGCCCCCCATCGAGTGTCCGGCGAGGATTATCTTCTCGATCCCCTGTCCCTTCAACCATCCAACCCACTCCTTTATCTCCTTTATGTTCAGCTCGTAAGGGTGGTCTAGAGGATAGGAGCAGTCGTAGGGCTCCCTCCTGTCGTTAACCCCTAGGGTGAGTGTTGGGGAAAGAACTGGATAGCCTTCGGATACCCAAAACTCCCTCTGCTGGGATATAGGTTCTCTCATCCTGTGGGTCTGGAAGAGCCCGTGTAGCCAGAGGATCGCCACCCTGGGTTTAACACCCTCCGGGACGGACCATTCTGCGTTCGCTTTGAGCTTCTTGCCCTCGAAATCTATGAAGATGGATACGGGCTTACCGAAGGAAAGCAGCGCTAGAGCCAGGGTTACGATAATAAGCCCCCTCATGAAGCACCCCTACTATAATTAAAGCATGTTCTTTTACGACGCCAACAACCCTAAAAAACTGTGGATACATCTTCACGGGTTCGCCACGAACGTGTGGGGTTCCAAGATAGAGTTCGCGAGAAATTACTTTAAAAGGACGAAGGCTTTCTCCTTCTAT
>WFPN01000233.1 GCA_015487535.1 Aquificaceae bacterium | reverse complement strand
CGGAGGAGGGCTTTTTAAATACGCTGAAGAGTTTGAAGGAGAAGGGAGTTATGAGGAGGTTCTCGGCCATACTCTTTCACAGAAAGGTAGGGTTCAGGGCCAACGGCATGGCCGTGTGGAGGGTTCCGGAGGACAGGATAGACGAGATTGGTCTCTACCTTGCTTCATTTAAGAGCGTATCCCACTGCTACCAGAGAACCACCAACGAGCACTGGGGCTACAACCTCTTCTCCATGATACACGGCAGGACAAAGGAAGAAGTCATCTCCTTTGTGGAGAAGGTAGCGACCGAACTGGGCTTGGAGGAACGGGCCCTACTCTTCTCCACCAGGGAGTTTAAGAAGAAGAGGGTAGAGCTCTTCTCGGAGGAGTTCTATGAATGGGAAAAGAGACAGCTCAGTTTACATACCCACTAAGGAGAGGATACTTAACGCGGCCCTCAGGCTGTTTTCCGTAAAGGGTTTCAGGGGAACAACTATAAAGGATATAGCGAGAGAGGTGGAGATAACGGAGGGAGCTATATACAGACACTTCAGGAGCAAGGAGGAGATAATAGAGCACCTCGTAAGAAGGGTTACCGGCGAGATCAGGGAGCTGGTCAAGAGGAAGGTCCTACCCGAAGGAGATGTAGTCAGCAGGGCCAAGGCCCTTGCGGAGGCGCTCCTGAACTACGCCCTGGACAACCCAGATTCCTTCAGGTTCTTAACCGTGTACCACATCCTGAAAGAGAACGGGGGAGCGGAAAGACTGCCTGGCGGACTTCTCATAGAGACCTTCAGGGAAGCTTACAGGAAGGGAGAGCTCGGACTGCATCCGGAGGTGGCCTTCGGTTTGGTAACCGGATCCGTGGAGAAGCTGTTCATACTGTGGGAGCTGGGCATGGTGAGAACCCACCGCGACATCCTGATAGAGGAGCTAAAGTACGCTGTGGAAAAGGCTCTCTCCTGATACATAATATTCCCATGCCATACAAGGATCTTCAAGATTTCATAAAGGATCTCGAAAAGAGAGGAGAGTTGGTAAGGATAAGGGAACCTTTGTCCCCTATACTGGAGATCACCGAGGTTATAGACAGGGTTTCCAAGCTGCCGGGGGGTGGAAAGGCCCTGCTGTTCGAAAACGTCCAGGGCTACGATATTCCCATAGTCGCCAACCTGTACGGCTCGGATAGGAGGATAAAGCTCGCCCTCGGGTACGAGAACCTCGAGGACATAGGCTGGAAGCTCTACAGGATACTGAGGCCCGAGGTGCCCCAGACGTTCCTGGACAAGCTCAAGAAACTCCCGGAGTTAAAGAAACTGAACGACGCTATACCTAAGGTGGTAAAGAAGGCTCCCGTCCAGGAGGTGGTCGATAGGGATCCGGACCTCCTCTCCCTACCCATACCCAAGTGCTGGCCCAAGGACGGCGGAAGGTACATAACCTTCGGGCAGGTTATAACCAAGGATCCGGAGAGCGGCGTAAGAAACGTAGGACTCTACAGGCTTCAGGTCCTGGACGGCAAGAGGCTAGCCGTCCACTGGCAGATACATAAAGACGGAAGCCACCACTTCTGGAAGGCCAAGAGGCTCGGGAAGCGTATAGAGGTTGCGGTAGCCCTTGGGGGAGAGTCCCCTCTGTCCTACGTTGCGAGCGCACCCCTCCCTCCCGAGGTGGACGAGTACCTCTTCGCCGGGATAATAATGGAGAAGCCTGTTGAGCTCGTGAAGGGGATTACGGTGGATTTAGAATACCCGGCCAACGCCGAGATAGTTATAGAGGGCTACGTGGACCCTTCGGAGGAGCTCGTGGACGAAGGACCCTTCGGGGATCACACCGGCTACTACACTCCCGTTGACAAGTACCCTCAGATGCATATCACAGCAATAGTCAGAAGGAGGAGGCCCGTATATCTGCACACGATAGTGGGGATACCTCCACAGGAGGACAAGTACCTGGGCTGGGCGACCGAGAGAATATTTTTGCCACTGATTAAGTTCAACCTGCCTGAGGTTGTGGATTACCATCTCCCAGCCGAGGGGGTCTTTCACAACTTCTGCTTCGTATCTATCAAAAAGAGGTTTCCCGGGCACGCCTACAAGGTGGCCTACGCGCTCCTGGGACTCGGTCTCATGTCACTGGAAAAACACATAGTCGTCTTCGACGACTGGATAAACGTGCAGGATTTTGGAGAGGTCCTGTGGGCCTGGGGTAACAACGTGGACCCCACGAGGGACGTTCAGATTCTGAAAGGCCCTATAGACGTTCTCGACCACGCTACCAACGAGGTGGGCTTTGGAGGGAAGATGATCGTAGATGCGACGACCAAGTGGAAGGAAGAGGGATACACACGGGAGTGGCCAGAGGTTATAAGGATGGACGAGGATGTAAAGAGAAAGATAGACGAGATGTGGGAGAGGCTAGGAATAAAATAAATCTTTGGCATGAAGAAGTTCAGGGAAGTTAAGGGTATGGTCCTTAAGCCGGACTACAGCTCGATAGATCCTTCTACACTCCTTTTAGTTTTGAGAAGAATGAAGGAGAAGTTAAACAGCGCTTCGCTCGCAAAGGCGAGGCTGAAGAGGGAGCTATCCCTTCAGCGTTCCCATAGGCCTTAATCTCGCCACAACCTTGGCTATTCCCAGATCGTTTATTACCCTGACCACCTCGGAGACGTCCTTGTAAGCCTGCGGTATCTCCTCCATTATGGTTCCCTTTCCCCTGGCAACCACCGTGAGGCCCGCTATGACCTTTTCGAGCCCCTGCTCTTTAACAAACCTCTTTGCCGCCCTCCTCGACATGACCCTTCCCGCACCATGGCAGGCGGTGCCGAAGCTCTTTTCCATGGAGCCCTGCTGACCGACAAGTAGGTAGGAGGCCCTTCCCATATCCCCGGGAATTATCACAGGCTGGCCCACCTCCCTGTAAGCTGGAGGCACCTCAGGGTTGAAGGGAGGGAAGGCCCTCGTGGCGCCCTTCCTGTGGACCACAACCTTCTTCACCTTGTTACCTACCTTGTGATCCTCCACCTTGGCTATGTTGTGGGCGTGGTCGTATATAAGCCTGTATCCGAACTCCTCCCACGAGAGTCCCAAGAACCTTCTGATGGTGTTGGCGGTTTTAAAGCCGAGTATCTGCCTGTTGGCGAAGGCGTAGTTCGCCGCTGCACACATAGCCTTGAAGTAATCCTGTCCCTCGTTGGAGAGGAAGGGCATACAGGCGAGCTGGGGATCCGGTAGCTCTATGCCGTATTTGGGAAGAACCCTAACCGCGACCTTAAGGTAATCGGTGCAGACCTGATGACCGAACCCCCTCGAACCCGAATGCACCATTATGGTTACCTGACCTTCGTATATACCCAGCTTCTGGGCTACCTCCTCGTCGTATATCTCCTCAACGAACTGAACCTCAACGAAGTGGTTTCCAGAACCTACTGTTCCAAGCTCGTCCGAACCACGTTCGTAAGCCTCGTGCGAGGCCTTGTTCGGATCAGCGTCCGGGAGAGCTCCGAAGCTCTCTATGTGCTCAAGGTCCTCCTCGAACCCGTACCCGTGTTCGACCGCCCACCGGGCACCCTTTACGAGAACCTCCTCCATGCTCGAACGGGAGAGCTTTATATCACCCGTTGAGCCCACCCCGGCCGGAACGTTTCTGAGAACTTCCTGCATTATCTCTTTCACCTTGTCCGCTATATCCTTAGAGCGGAGGTTTGTGGCTATAAGCCTGACGCCGCAGTTGGAAACAACGAAGCTCTGGGCTACGAAGTTGTGCTCCTTATCCTTTACTGTGAAGTCGTAAACCCAGCCATCGTAGGGCAGTTCCTCTATATCCTTTACTG
>WFPN01000232.1 GCA_015487535.1 Aquificaceae bacterium | reverse complement strand
CCTTTAGCTCCACAGACTTCAGGTTGCCCAGCTTGAAGGCCAGTATGTAGTAGTCTATGAGCTGCCTGTCGGCGTAAACGTCTAGAAAGAAGAAGAACTCCATGCCGCCTCCTGTAAGGTTAATAATATAACCGCAAACAGGAACTCTGTAGATTTTTGATATAATGTATTCTCCCGTGGAGGACCGAATGAACGAATTTGAGAAACTCCTGAGCGAAGCCATTCCCAGAGAAGAAAACTTCAAGAAAGGAAAGATAGTAACGGGGAGGGTTGTTAAGGTAGATGAGAGATACGTTTACGTGGACATAGGGTACAAGGTGGAGGGAATTATTCCGAGGGAAGAGCTCCCAGAGGTAAGCGAGGGGGAAGAGATCCAGGCTGCGATAGTGAGGATCTCTCCGCGTCTTGACCATCCGAGGCTCTCTTACAGGGTCATAGCCCAGCAGAAGGGCCTGGAGGAGCTCCAGAAGGCCAAGGAGGAGGGCAGAGAAGTAGTCGGGAACGTGGAGAAGAAGACGAGGGGAGGTTTTATAGTTGACATAGAGGGTGTGAAAGCCTTCCTGCCTTCGAGCGAGGCGGGGAGACGCCTGAGCGTGGGCAAGCCCATCAGGGTCAAGGTTCTCGAGGTCCAACTCCAGAACGACAGACCCAAGGTTATAGTCTCCCACAGGGCGTACGTAGAGGAGGAGAGGGAGAAGAGGAAGCAGGAGCTTCTGAAGACCCTGAAGAAGGGAGACGTGGTCGAGGGTAAGGTTATAAAGATAGATCCCAACAAGGGAATAACGCTTCTGATAGACGGGGTCCTGAGGGCCTTCCTGCCGAAGGAAGAGCTCTCCTGGGGAAGGGACAAGAATCCGTACAACTACGCAGAGGTTGATGAGGTAATAAAGGTAAAGGTTAAGAAGAAGAGCAGGGAAAAGGACTTCATAATAGTCTCCCTCAGGGAGATGAAGGAAAATCCCTGGGAGAAGTTCCTCAAAGAGCACAAAGAAGGAGATGTCGTAGAGGGCAGGGTGGCCCAGTCGGTCCAGAGAGGGATAGTTATAGACATAGATGAGGGTCTTGAGGGCTTCGTCCCTTCCGAAGAGATAGGCTGGAACGGTGAGGTGCCCGAAAAGGGAGAGGTGGTAAAGGCTAAGGTCCTAAGGATAGAGCCCAAGAGGAAGAGGATAATTCTCAGCATAAAGCAGGCCCTTCCCAAACCGTGGGAGGAGTTTCTAAAAGAGCATCCCGTAGGCTCCAAGGTCAAGGGTAAGGTTGAGAAGATAGAAGGGAGCAAGGCGATAATCGATCTGGGTAGCGAGAAGGTCAAAGGTATAATCCACAGGAGCGATCTCTCCTGGACGAAGCCCAAGAGGGTTGAGGAGGTCCTGAAGGAAGGGGAGGAGAGAGAGTTCGCCATACTGGGAACTGAGGGCAAGTACGTTAAGCTGGGCCTGAAACAGCTAACGCCTAACCCGTGGGATGTAATCTCTGAGAAGTACAAGGTCGGGGATGTGATAACTTTAAAGGCAAAGGAAGTTATGCCCTTCGGGGCCTTCCTTGAACTTCCAGAAGGTGTGGAAGGCCTGCTCCCCCTATCGGAAGTCCCGAGGGACATCAAGCTCGAAGAGGGTAAGGAGTACGAGGTGAAGATAATAGATCTGAACCCGAAGGAAGGTAAGGTAACCTTCTCGATAAAGGCCCTGAGAGGCGAAGAGGAAGAGAAGACCGAGGAGAAGGCCGAAGAGGTATCGGCGGCCGGCTTCAAGCTCGGGGACATCCTGAAGAAGAAGTGGAAGATGTGAGCCTTTTGGAGTCTTGATATGACCAAGAGGGACATAGCGAACCTCATCTACGAGAGGTGCGAAGGGGAGTTCGACCTTACAAAGAAAGAGGTCTATGAGATAGTCTCGGAGATCTTCGAGATAATAGAGGCCACTCTCAAAAGGGGCGAGAAGGTCCAGATATCGGGCTTCGGGACCTTTCTCGTGAAGGTCAGGAAGGGTAAGGTTGGGAGGAATCCGAGAACTGGCGAGGAAGTTCCCGTTCCGGACAGGAGGGTGATAGTATTCAAACCAAGCAGAAAGCTGTTGGAGCTTGTAGAGCTTAAGCTGAAGAAAATATAAAATAGATAGAAGACGGGGTGTAGCGCAGGTGGCAGCGCGCTGGCATGGGGGGCCAGAGGTCCCGGGTTCAAGTCCCGGCACCCCGATTTACAATAAGGGAAAGGAGGTGGAGAAATGGTCATAGAGCTTCAGCCTGTGGAAGTTGATGTGGAACCTCTCGTTACGAGGGTGTTTCTCAAGTCCATCGATCTCTTGGGAGGTCTCCAAAAGCTCGCGGAGTTCAAAACCCTCACCTGGCTCCCCTCTTTGGCAAGAGCTGCCTTCGCGATAGTCCTCAGGGAGGAGTATCTGAAGACTGAGGAGGAGATAGCTGAGATAGTTGGTCTGACAAAGCAAACGGTGAGGAACATACTAAGGGCTGATCCGGAGCTCGCTATGTACAAGATACAGCATCTAGAGGAGCTTACCCAGGAGGAGAAGAAGGAGCTCAGGGTTCACACGGCAGGCGGTATAGCCAAGCTGGCCTACAAGCTGGTAAAGGAAGGACACGAGGAGCCCAAGATATTCCTCGAATACTGTACCCAAGCGGCCGAGGCCCTAGATATACCCTGGGCTTACATGGTCCTCAAGAGGATAAAGGGGACCGACTTCCCTATACAGTCTGCCGAGGACATAAAGGAGAAGCTCGCTGGGGTGATGATAAAGGGGAGGAAGGCCGAGGAGGTAGTAGAGGAGCTCGACTACCCTATAAAGAACCCGGCAGAGCTGCTGCACAGGATAAAGGAGAACCTGAAGATGCACGGAATAGAATGAGTTTATGCGCTATGTTGCCTTCCTCTTTCTGCTTATCCTCTCCCTTTACTTCATATTCCTAAAGCCCTATCTGATATCGAAGAGAATCTTCTACAGGGTGGAGGGGATCTCCCTCCGCCTGTCCCCACCATCTCTTAATCTCAGCAACTTCTACGTTTACCTGCCGAGCAGGGGAAGGTACCTGTTCCTGTCCCTGAAGGATCTCTCCCTTGTTTACGACGGTAGGCTAAAGCTGTACCTCAGGGAGGGAATCTTCAACTCAGTTGGAGAAACCTCTACGGAAGAAGCACGCTCCGTTCCAAGGCTGTATGTGCCGGAGTTTGTAAAGGAGGCAGAGATCAGTGTAGGCAGTTTCCTGATCACCTTTGTAGGTGAGAAGGCGACGGCGGTACTGCTAAGAGATTTGAAGCTCAAGAACAGGAGGCTGATAGGCAGGGCAGAGGTCCTTTCGGGAAGGCTTACCTCACACGTTACGCTCGATGGTGCCTTTCTCGGGGAAAGGAGGATCTTCGTTGAGAGGGCGAGGGTCTGGTCGGATATGTTCGACTTCGAGGTAAGGGGAAGTCTGAATGAGAGTGACCTGAGGGCAGGTTTCAGCTTTGAGGGAAAGGTTGAGAGGGTGCACAGGGGCCCGGTGAGGGTGGAGCCCGTGAGGGTGGAGGGGAGAGGAACCTTAGATTACAAAGGCCTAAGCGCCAAGTTCGAGGGGGTTACCGAGGAGGTAGAGGTTGAGAAGAGATTGAGCTTGAGGGAGGTTAGAACCGTCTCGGAGCTCAGGGTGGAGTTCGGGAGGACAGCCTACCTGAAAGGGAGGATCTGGAACGATCTGACCTCCTGGAATTACCGGTTTGAGCTCTTACCGGAGAAGATCCTTGAGGCGGAAACGGACAGCTTCCCGGTAGATTCGGACCTGCTCGGCGTTCCCTACCTGGTCTTTGCATGGGTCGGTGGAAGGGTCCTGTACAGGATAGATAAGGGCAGGCTGAACCTTTCGCTCAGTACAGACAACCTTAGCGTGGAGGGCTTCAGGTTCGGAAGAGGGGGCCTCGATCTCGATTACGATCTCAGAAAGGGTGAGGGGAAGATCTCACTGACAGCCTCACGCCCAGGGTATCTGAGTCTGATGGGGAGCTTTCAAAAGGGGAGGTTCGAGGGAGATATCGAGGTGAGAAACCTCTTCTTTGCGGAGGGTGAGGCTTCCACATGCATCTCTTACGTGGGAAAGGTAGGTTATGAGGGGAAGCTGATACTAAAGGGTGCAGGGGAGTTCAGGGATCTGAGCTACGGGAGGATCTCGGTTGGAAGCGGAAATTACAGGCTCGATCTCGAGGGAGAGAACTTGAATTTGGAATACGGAGGGGAAGGCTTCTCAGGATATCTCAAGGGGAACCTAAGAAAGGGTCTCATCTCCATAACCGAGCTGAGGGGCCTCAGCAGGGAGATATCCGGCGTCGATCTGGAGGTGAGAGAGGGCAGGGTAGAGTTCTCATCATCTGAAGGTAGTTTCGCGCTGGGCGTTGAGATCTCTGAAGGTAGGCTGAAGAGAGATAGGATAGAGAGCTCCTTCTCGGGAAGGCTGAGATTGACTAAGGTGAAGGTCCTCGAAGGGAACTACCTCCTCCATCTAAAGGGTATCAAGGTCGGATCTAAGGATCTCCCCGACACAATGTTCGAAGGCAGTATAAGGGGAGATGTGAGCGGAGGGACTTTCGGAGCAGGGGAGGTTCTGAGGGGTAGCTACACCTTCAACGTGGGGAGAAAGCTTCTCAAAGCTAACGGGAGGCTGAGTCTCGAAAATCTGAAGCTCGGCTTCAGCTTCGTGGGCACACCCGAAAGGGGTGGTCTCGAGTGGGGGGCTGAGATCCTCTACCTTGGAAAGCTGGTCAGGTTGAGCGGTAGGGGGAGTTACAGGGGGGAGAGCTTTCTCTTCAGCGTAAATCCGACAGAGTACGATAGCGGGACCTTTAAGGTTAGCTTCGGGGGCCTGGATATAGCAGGCGATCTGGACGATGCAAGTCTGAATCTGAAGGAGATCAAAGCCTCTATACTGGACAAGCCGGTGGTGGAGCTCCTTCAAAGGAGAGGGCGTCTATACCTGAGAAAGGGGAAGCTCGAGTGGGAGGGGGAGTTTAAGGGAGCTTTGGAGGGTGAGGCTGAGCTGTCCTACTCGAAAGGTTTCTCTCTTACCTCTAAAGGCGTGGTGGACCTTGAAAGGCTCTCCTTCTTCACGGCCACGCCCATCGGAGGTAAAGCTAAAGGAAAGCTCGCCTACTCTCTCCTATACAGGGACGGAAATCTAGACTTGGAGGTTAGGAACGCTGGAAGGGTCGTAACCTACTCCAGGTTCTTCTCCTTTCCCCTGGAGGCCTGGGTGGATCTTAAAGCCTTGGACAGAAGCCTCGCCGCCTTCGTTACCCTGTGGAAGGAGGACACAGGCCTCTCGGCCAACGTGGGTTCTTTAAACCTCAAAGATTACTACGTTTACCTGATCTCGAGGGAGCTCCCGCTCCTCTACAGGGACGATAACTTTCTCCTCTCCCTTAGGGTGAGTTCCGAGGGTTGGGTGAACGTTAAGGACCTCAGGGAGGTGGACCTCCGCCTGGACGCGCTATTTAACGGAGATATAGAGATCAAAAAACTCGGAAAGAAGGGCGGTAGAAGATCGAAGGCCATCCCCGTTAAGTTGGACGTTCGCTTCGAGAGCGACAGGCCCGTAAAGCTGATGCTCCCAGAGGGATACATCTACGCGAACGTGAGGGGATGGGTGGCAGGGAGCTCCACGGATCCGAAGTACAGCGTGGAAGTTGAGCTCCTATCTGGAGAGCTGAAGTACTTCGGCAGGACCTTCTTCGTCAAAGGTGGGGTTATAAGCTCTGTGAAGGAGGCGGAGGGAGAGAGTACGAGTTTAGACGTGACACTGGTTAGCCCGAGCGACGATATCAGCATATTTCTCAACGTGAGAGGTGATGCGGAGGATCCGAGGCTGATAGTCTGGTCCGAGCCTCCCAGAAGTACTAGGGAGCTGCTAACCAAGCTGATCATAGGTAGCACAGCCGAGGGAGTGATCCCGGTGGCAAAGGCGCTCTTCAAACAGCTCGGTTACGTAGGTAACGTGAGGAGCGGTCTGGCAAATCTCCTCGGGGTCGAGATCTCCTTTTCAACCCAGACCGGGAGCCAGGGGGAGGTAGGCTTCGGCGTGAACGTGAGAAAGAAGATAGCGAGAGCTTTCTCCATAGAGTACCAGCAGAGCACGCTCAAGGACCCGAGGGCAACCTACTACGGCGGTTCTGTGTCCCTCACCAGGGGCTTTTCCTTCTACGGAAGGGTCTTCTCAGACAAGACCTCTGAGCTAAAATTAAGGTTCATCAGGAAGTTTGACTTTTGATATGAAAAGCTCTCAGGAACTCCTGAAGTTCTTGGACGGCCTTCTCGAGAACGGGGCGGTAAAGCTCAGGAGAGGCTTCGGTATAGGCCTTTACCTGTACAACCAGCTCAGGGACAGGGCTCCCGAGCACCTTCTGGAGAGCCTCCAGACCTTTGACAGGATGCCGGTGGAGAAGAAGAAGGCGATAGTCCTTGAGCTCAAAAGGTACCTGAAAAACTACCAACCCACCGGGCGGAGGGTTAAAAAAGTTCAGAAGAGGCATATAAAGGATTTCCAGATACCTCTGGAAAGGCTGAAGTTCCTAGAAAAGAAAGAGCTCAAGGTTCTACAATCCCTCGGTATTGAGAACCTCCTCGATGCCCTCTTTTACTTTCCACTCAGATACGAGGACAGGAGACCGCTGAGCTCAATAAGGCTCGCCAAGGTTGGGGAGAAGGTTGTTCTGAGGCTGAAGGTTAAGGAGGTTAGGAGGCTAAGCGAGGGGAGCTACACCGCTGAGGTCGTGTGCACCGACGGATCTGAGGAGATAAGCCTCAGGTTCAGATACAAGAAGGCGGACTTCATACCCGCCCTGTACAGGAAGGGCAGCGAGGTTGTAGTCCTGGGAAAGGTGAGGAGCTTCAGGGGAAGCAAGTACATAGTTCATCCAGAACTTCTGAAGGAGGGAGAGTACGGGAGGATATTCCCCGTTTACTACGTAAGGAGCAAGGGGGAGATAACGAGGATATCCTCGAAGACGAGGCAGAACAGGATAAGGACAGCCCTCCAGAAGATAGTCCAGAAGACTGTACCTTACCTGCCCGATTACCTCCCCCAGAGGATACTCGGGGAAAGGAACTTCCCACCGCTCGACGAGAGCGTTCTCTTTCTCCACATACCTGAAGGTGTGAATATAAAGAATTTGAACGACTTCTCAGATCCCTATCACGAGAGGATAATATACGACGATCTGTTCCTGTTCCAGCTATCCCTGCTGCTGAAGAAGAAGGAAGCTGAAAGGGAGAAGTCACCCAGGATAGAGGTATCGGCGGACAGGTTCGTGGTTGAGTTCGAGAGAAAGCTCCCCTTCCAGCTTACGAACGCCCAGAGGAGGGTCCTCAGGGAGATACTGCTCGATATGAGCAGGGAGCACCCTATGAACAGGCTCCTACAGGGGGACGTGGGGAGCGGTAAGACGGTGGTGGCCATAGGCGCATCCCTTGCCGCCGTTAGGAGGGGCTATCAGGTAGCGGTCATGGTACCTACGGAGATACTCGCCCAGCAGCATTACAGAAAGTTTAGGGAGTTCTTCGAGAAGGAGGGGATAGAGGTAGGCCTGCTCACGGGAAGCCTCACACCGGCTCAGAAGAGGAGCATATACAGACACATAAGGGAGGGAAACATAAAGGTGGTCGTGGGAACGCACGCCCTCATACAGGAGAAGGTTGAGTTCGAGAGGCTCGGACTGGTGATAATAGACGAGCAACACAGGTTCGGGGTGCTCCAGCGAAAGCTCCTTCTGGAGAAGGGAAAGGGATACTACCCCCACTGTCTCGTCATGAGTGCGACCCCCATACCGAGGACGCTAGCCCTCTCCGTCTATGGAGACCTAGATATATCGGTGATAGACGAGATGCCACCCGGAAGGCAAACGGTGAGGACCCTGCTCCTCTTCGAGAGTGAGAGGGATAAGATCCTGAAGGCCATAAGGGAGGAGGTTTCTAAAGGAAACAAGGTTTACGTGATATACCCCCTTATAGAGGAATCGGAGAAGATGGAGCTCAAAGCCGCAAAAGAGGAGTTCGAAAGGTGGAGAGAGCTCCTGCCGGATATGAAGATCTTTCTGCTCCACGGCAGGCTGAGCGATAAAGAGAAGCAGGAGGTGATGGAGAGGTTCAAGGAGGAGGGGGACATACTAGTTTCCACAACTGTGGTGGAGGTAGGAATCGACGTTCCAGAGGCCACGCTGATGATAGTTGAGGATGCCCACAGGTTCGGTCTTTCGCAGCTCCATCAGCTTAGGGGCCGGGTGGGAAGGTCGGACAGGCCTTCCTACTGCTACCTGGTTGTCCCCGACAGCCTGAGGAGAACGGACGCGGAAGCGATAAGGAGGCTGAAGGTCCTCGTGAGGACCAACGACGGCTTCGAGGTGGCGGAGATGGACATGAAGATAAGGGGGCCGGGAGAGCTCCTAGGGGTCTCACAATCGGGATACTTCGGCTTCAACGTGGCTAATCTGGCGAGGGCGAGGGACAAAGCGGTGCTCCAGAAAGCAAGAGAAGACGCACAGAAACTACTCGAAGAGGATCCTAGACTTGAAAGCTACACCGAGCTCAGGGAGATGCTTTTATACAGATACGGGGAGAAGCTTGATCTCAGCTACATAGCCTGAGGCGCTGACCTAGCGCCTGCTCCTCGAGCCTCAGCCAGCCTTGAAGGGTGGAACGCTCACGTCCTCGAAGATGGGGTTCACTTCCCTTCCCGCTATCTCCGCGAGCTTTTCGTTGAGCTCTTCTAGGGAAGCCTTTACAAAGCTCTCCTCAACGAAGGAGATCCTCCCCTCTGGATCTACCAGATATACGGTTGGAACAACCATAACCTCATAATCTATGGAGGTCTTGTAATCGGGAGCATCTATGAGCTGGAGGAAGGTGAGGCCGTAGTCCTCTGCGAACCTCCTGGCCTCCCCTTCAGGGTCTTGAACCAAGCCGAGGAAGTGGATCTCTCCCCCGTAAGACTTGTACATCTTCTCCACGAAGGGGAGGGTGAGCTGGCATGTGGGACAGGTGACCTTGTAAAAGATGAGGAGCTTAAAACCGTCCAGCCCGCTTAGGCTAAACTCCCTACCCTCGTAATCCCTCAGAGTAAAGTCCGGAGCCGCATCGCCAACTTTCAGAGGCATAACCCTACCCCCCTCATATCTGCCCAAGGAGCATAAGCTGCTTGAGGGTGTTCTTGTAGGCCCTCTTTATCTCGCTGGCGGCCTTCTCAACATCCTCGAAGCCGAGTATCCCTGCAGAGATGGCTAGGTTCCTGCATCCCGCCTTAACAACCTCGGCGACCCTGTAGGGCATTATCCCTCCTATGCAGACGATCGGTTTTTGGGATATGCGGACCGCTTCCTTAAGGGCCTCTAACCCGACCAGCTTGTAGTTCTCTTTAGTGTTGGTAGGGTATATGGAGCCAAAACCTATGTAGTCCACCGGGAGCTCCTGCGCTCTTTTGAGTTCTTCTAAACTGTTCGCGGTGTAGCCGACGTAGAGCTTGTCTCCCACAACCTTCCTGACGGCCTCAGGGGGCAGGTCCTCCTTTCCCACGTGAACACCGTCCGCCTCCACAGCGAGGGCTAGATCGACCCTATCGTTCACGACGAGATCCACCCCGTACCTTCTGGTGAGCTCCCTGACCCTGAGAAGCTCCTCGTACATCTCCCTGGTGGTCTTGTCCTTGAACCTGTACTGGACTGCGGTCACGCCACCCTTTATCGCCTTCTCTATGGTCTCGAGGAGGTCCCTGCCTTTGAAGTACTTGTCGTCGGTAATGAGATATATGTTAAGGTTCATTCTTTCCTCCTTTGGCGGAGAGGGAGGGATTCGAACCCTCGGAGGGCTGTTAACCCTCTGCCGCTTAGCAAGCGGCCGCCTTCGGCCACTC
Source organism: Aquificaceae bacterium (assembly GCA_015487535.1). GTDB lineage: Bacteria > Aquificota > Aquificia > Aquificales > Aquificaceae > Hydrogenivirga. Next base: position 6,791 of record WFPN01000232.1, on the reverse strand, counting down.
GGCCACCTCTCCTGAGATTTAAAATTATATACCACATGAACATTCTCGACAGATACCTATCGGTCAACTATCTAAAGGTGTTCCTCTCGGTTGCCCTCGCCTCGATGTCCCTCATACTTCTGTATAGCCTCACAGACTTCCTTTTCGGCTTCAAGGAGAAGTCCCTCGAGGTGGTGGTAAAGTATGTGGCCTACCTGATACCCGTGGGCTTCTACGTGCTCTCCTCCATAGTGGTGAACATCTCCCTCCTTATCCTGTTCAGAAGACTGCTCTCCAAGAAGATCGACCTCACCGTCCAGAGCTTCGGTATCTCACCCCTCAGGTTCCTCGCCGTCCTTATAACGGGCATACTTTCCCTTTCCTTCCTCTTCCTGCTTTTAAACGAGAGCTTTCTGCCGAGTATGTTCAAGAAGCTCTGGTACGTGGAGAAGACCTTCAAGAAGAAGCAGGAGATAGGGAGGCTCGTGGAGAGGTTCTGGTTCGTGAAGGAGACGAGCAGAGGAAAGTACTTCGTTTACATAGGGAGCCTCGACGTGTCGAAGGGCAGGTTTGCCGACCTCTTCATGTTAAAGACCTCCTCAGAAGGAAAGGTCCTCGAGGTAGTCGAGGGCAGAAGCGGTAGCTGGAAGGGTAACGTGATAAAGGTTGACAAGGGATCGGCCTACAACTTCAAGGAGGGGTACTTCGTAAGGGAACTATCGAACTTCTCCCTGGGGGTTGAGATAGGTGTGGATGAGATAGGCCTGTTTGCGGAAAAGATAGAGCACGTGAAGGCCTCCTCCCTGCTGAACCTTTACCTTAAAGGTACAAAGCTGGGTCTCGATACGGACAGGTACCTGTCGGAGATACTTTACAGGGGCGGGATGTCCATGCTCCCCTTCCTGGTAGCCCTTCCACTTATGAGACAGTTGATGAAGTACAGGAGCATGAGGGTGGGTTCCGTGTCCTTCGTAGTTTACCTCCTCATCGGATGGCTCTTGGCGATAAGCCCGAAGCTCCTCGCCGAGAAGGCGAACCTCACACCTACTTACTCCCTCTTGGCATACGGGGTTTACCTTCTGTATCTACTAAAAGGAGTACACGATCTTCGCAAAGGATTCAGGGTCTAAGCTGGCCCCGCCCACGAGGAGGCCCTCTATCTCCGAGTGCTTCATGAACTCCGAAGCGTTACCGGGCTTTACGCTCCCCCCATACAGGATCCTGGTCTTGCCCTCAGACTTGGGATTGAGATCCTTTATGAGCTCCTTTATAAACCTGTGAACCGCGACAGCATCCTCGGGGGTTGCGGGAACCCCAGTGCCTATAGCCCAAACTGGTTCGTAGGCTATGTCTATCCTGTCGATGTGTTCCTCTATGCCCGAGAGGGCGAGCCTGATCTGGGTTTCGACAACCTTGAAGGTCATTCCAGCTTCCCTGTCCTCTAGCTTCTCACCCACGCAGAGTATAGGCCTTATTCCCTCTTCGAGACAGGCTACCAACTTCCTGTTTATCGTCTCGTCGCTCTCTCCGAATATGTGCCTTCTCTCCGAATGCCCCACTATAACGTAGGAGCATCCAATTTCTTTGAGCATAGGAAGGGAGATCTCCCCGGTGAAGGCTCCCTCTTTTTCGTAGAAACAGTTCTGGGCTCCGAGCTTCACACCAGTACCTTCTAAGAGTTTGCCCGCTACGTAGAGGGATGTGAAGGGCGGGCAGAGGAGGATCTCCCTGCTCTCGGGGTGCTCGACGAACTTGAGGAACTTACTTATATACTCTTGCGTTTCCGAAACTGTTTTGTGCATCTTCCAGTTGGCAGCTATCAATCTCATGGGAAAGATTTTACTATGATAGTTGGGAGATGAGGAAGCTCGGACTTCTGGAGGCTACATCGATAGGCGTGGGCACCATGATAGGGGCGGGTATCTTCTCCATCCTGGGGGTCGGGGCCCAGATATGTGGGAGTAACCTACCCATTGCCTTTCTCTTAGCCGCTCTTCTCGCATACCTGATAGCGTATTCGTACGCCAGGCTCGGCTCCACCTTCGTCTCCAACGCAGGGCCCATAGAGTTCATCGTAAGGGGCGTTGGTGATAACGTCGTAACGGGAAGCCTCGCCATACTCCTCTGGCTCAGCTACGTCATATCCATATCCCTCTTCGTAAAGGCCTTCGGGGGATACTTCCTAGCCTTGCTCGGGCTTGAGATAACCTACCTGAGGCTTTCCCTCGTGGAGACGGCGGTGCTATCCATCTTCACAGCGCTCAACTTCTTCGGATCAAAGGCTGTAGGTAGGGCAGAGTTCTGGATAGTTCTGATCAAGGTCTCAATACTGCTCTTCTTCGTCCTTTTGGGGGTTTGGAGTATAAAACCGGAGAACGTGGTCCCCTCCTTTCAGCCCGAAGAGATTAAGGATACGATATACGCCTCGACGGTCCTCTTCCTCACCTACATGGGCTTTGGACTGATAACGAACGCCTCCGAGAACATAGAAGACCCCAAGAGGAACGTTCCACGCGCCATATACCTGAGCCTTGCGGTGGTAGCCTTCGTTTACGTCTCCGTTTCTCTGACCGCCCTGGGGAACCTGGGTACGGAAGGTCTCGTGAGAGCCAAGGAGTACGCACTCGCAGAGGCGGCGAGGCCCTTTCTGGGAGAGTTCGGATTCGTCCTCGTATCCCTGGGAGCTCTCTTCTCCACCGCGTCTGCCATAAACGCGACCCTCTACGGAGGCGCGAACGTATCTTACGCCCTGGCCAAGGAGGGAAAACTACCAGCCATATTCGAGAGGAAAATCTGGTTCAGGGCGCCAGAAGGCCTGTACATAACGGCTGTCCTTAGCCTTGTCTTTGCCCTCACCTTCGATCTCAACGGGATAGCTAACCTGATCAGTACCGTCTTCCTAGTCATCTACGTGTTCGTTCTAGTATCCCACTACAGGCTCGCGAGCCTAACGGGTGGGAACAGGGTCTTTATAATCTTCAGCCTTCTCGTTATCATCGCGGTCCTGATAACCATAATGTTCTACCAGTGGGAGAGCAGCAGAGATACCTTCTACACCATAGTCGGGATACTCCCGGGGGTGGTTCTCTTCGAGGTGCTTTACAGGGGTGTTAGCAGGCGTATCATAATGGAGAGGAGGTGAGCCATGGCGGTGGGTGTGCTGATAAGAACGCCGAAGATAGAGATCGAGAGTAAAGTTATAGAAAGAGCGAAGAGAGAGGGGAAGGCCATAGCCCTCTACCCGACCCTCAAGTTCAGCTGTCTGATAGCAAAGCGCTTCAGAGCAGAGCTCGTAGAAAGTGTGGATGAGTACGATCTCGAGGAGGTTATAGAGGGCGTCCCTGTCTTCGTAAAGTTCAGAGCTGTGGGTAGCAGGTTCTGTGGAGGCGATAAGGGCTTCGAGGAGTTCGATTTTCCCGTGAAGGAGCCCGAGAGGTTCTTCCCCAGATGGATAAAGGTAAAGGAGGATCTCAGCGGAGAGTTCGGATACCTCTGATCCGTTCAAATAGCTCGTAAACCACAGGTATCACGAACAGGCTCAGTGGAAGTGCAGTGGTCAAGCCCCCTATAACCGCCACCGCCAGAGGTTGCCTCAGCTCCGACCCCTCGGTTAATCCGAGGGCTACGGGAAGCAGTGCGAACATTATGGTGAGCGTGGTCATCAGGATGGGTCTTAGCCTCTCCTTCCTCGCCTTCATTATCGCTTCCCTAACGCTCTCGCCCTCCTTTCTGAGCTGAACGATCCTCTCTATGAAGAGAACGGAGTCCCTCGCCACCAGACCTATCAGAAGTATCACCCCGAAGTAGGAGGGTATGTTAAGGCTACCTCCGGTTATGTATATGAGACCGAACACGCCGGAGATAGCTAAGGGGAGTGTGAGCATAACGGTAAAGGGGTGAACCAGGCTCTCGAACAGGGAAGCGAGTATCATGTAAACCCCAGCGACAGCAACCAGCAGGGCGAGGGAGAGCCCCGCAAAGGCCCTCTGGAATTCCTTCGTGTGTCCTGTGGGCTCGAAAGTGTATCCGGGAGGTAGGATCCTCTTCAGAAACCCCTCTATCTCGGCGACCGCCTCCCCGAGGGACTTGTCTCTGAGGTTGGCAAACAGGATGAAGGAGTACTGCCTGTTGTACCTGTTGATAACAGTGTAGCCCGGTTTCAGCTCGTAGCTCACCACAGAAGTTAGGGGAACGAGCTGGCCGTTCCTAGCCCTCAGGAAGACCTTCTTCAAGTTCTCGTAAGTTCTCAGAAAATCCTCCTCGGCCTTAACGTAAACATCGTAGCTCTCCGAGCCCAGCTCGTAGGTACCTACCCAGAGCTTCCCAAAAAGAGCTGTAAGCGTGTTCCCCACATCCTCCACGCTCAAGCCAAGGTCCCTCAGCTTGTCCCTGTCCACCTTTATCCTTATCTCCGGCTGGTTTACCCGTATGTCCGTGTCTATGTCTGCGTAACCTCCCCTCTCTTTGAGGAAGGAAACCAGCGAGTCCGCCACCCTCGCCAGCTCCTCCAGAGACTCGCCCCTCACAACGTACTGAATGTCCGTCTGCCTGCCACCGCGGGCACCCACCACCGAGGGGACCTCAACGGAAGCCCTCACATCCTTTACCTTCCTGAGCTCATCCCTGATCATGTTCATCACGACCTTCTGATGAGGCCTCTCCTTCCTATCTTTCAGGGTTACGAAGAACATACCTCCGTTCACCGTCGGGCTTATCAGACCCTCTCCTACTGCCATACCGTATCTGAGAACGTAGGGGTTTGATACCAGAATTTTCTCGATTTCCCTCGCCTTCCTGTTGGTGAATTCGAAGGAGGATCCCAGGGGGGTCTCGAACCTTATTATGAACCTCCCCTCGTCCACAACAGGAAAGAACTCCTTCTTGGTTATCTTGGCGAACTGGAGTCCGCCTATCACCGTTCCCAAGGAGATAAGCAGGACAACTAACTTGTGGTTCAAGGACCACCTCAGGGCTACATCGAACAGAGCTTCGAACCTTTCGTAAGCTCTCATAAACACATTCTTGCCTTCAGAGCTCACGAGTCTTGCCGAGAGCATCGGGGTGAAGGAGATCGAAACCAGGAAGGAGATGGCTATCGCGGTTATCAGGGTGAAGCTGAACACACCGAAGAAGACGCCCACCGGACCCTTAAGGAAGAGTATGGGCAGGAATATGACTATCAGCGAAGAGGTGGATGAGAGAAGTGCAAATACGACTATCCTGGTGCCAACGACCGCCGCCTCCGTACCTCTAAGGCCCTCTTCGTTCCTCCTGTATATGCTCTCCAGGACGACTATCGCGTCGTCTATCACTATGCCCACCGCCACGGCGAGGGCCAGCAGGGACAGGGTGTTAAGTGAGTTTCCGGTGAGGTAGAGGACGAACACAGCCCCCAGGATGGAGATGGGGATGGCCAGCACAGGTATTAGTGTGAACCTCACGCTCCCGAGAAAGAGAAAGACTATGAGGGCTGTCAGAAGGCTACCCACGATTATCTCGTGGGTCGCGTCCGCAACGCTCCTCTTTATAAAAACCGAAGCGTCGTAGTTTACATCTATGCTCACCCCTTCGGGGGCGACCTTCCTGAGCTCCTCTATCTTCCTTATAACCCCCTCCGCCACCTGAACGGTGTTCGTCTTGCTCTCCTTGTAAACGATGAGCGCCACGGCGGACTTTAGGTTGAACCTTACCGCGTTCCTCCTCTCATCGTAGGAGAACTCGGCGTGCCCCACATCCCTGAGCCTGACCCCGTTCCTGATTATCAGGTCGTTTATCTCCTCGGCACTCCTGAACTTTCCCATTATCCTGAGAACGTACTCCCTGTTCTTGCTGTATATCCTCCCAGCGGGGGTCTCCACGTTGTTCTTCCTGAAGACCTCTATCACGTCGCTCACCGTGAGGCCTCTGGAGTAAAGCCTCTCAGGATCGAGCCTTATCCACATAACCCTGTCCCTGAAGCCTCCCAGGTGAACCTCGGCGACCCCCCTCACCCTCTCGAACTCCCTCTTTACCACCTTGTCGGCGAAGTAGGAGATGATCCCGTAGTCCACGTCACCGTGGACGAGGACGGCCATTATAGGGGCCATGGAGGTGTTTAGCTTCCTGACAGAAGGAGGATCCACACCCTCGGGCATCCTCCTGTAGGCCCTCTGGACAGCGTCCCTTACCTCCTGGGCGGCGACGTCTATGTCCTTATCCAGGTCGAAGATCACGCTTATCCTGGAAACTCCCGTGTAACTCTTGGCCACTATCGAGTCCACACCGCTTATGGAGGCTAGTTCCTCCTCTATCTCCCTCGTAACCACAGTATCCACTACGTACGGGTTGGCCCCCTCGTATATGGTGGTTACGCTGACCACCGGGAAATCGACGTCCGGGAACCTATCGACGGGTATGTTTCTGTATGCATACAGGCCCAATAGAACGAATGTGAGCATAAGCATGAATGTTGTAACGGGCCTGTTTATGAAGAAGCGGTACATGAGAGGTATTATAATGTGCGGTATGACCGGCCAGTCACTGCTCTTCCTCCTGAGCATTCTCTTGCTCCTACTCTCATGTGACAAGACCGAAAGACCCAAGGGTTCCTCTACCGAGAGGGTGGTCGAGGTAAAGACCGTTAAGATCAGACCTGTAACTTACACGCTCAGATACGAGACGAACGGGTACCTGGAGGCAGTTGAGGAGGCTGACGTAAGGCCCTTGGTGAGCGGAAGGGTAAAGGAGATCTTCGTGGAGGAGGGGAGCTGGGTAAAGGAGGGGGAGCTTCTGCTCAAGATAGAAGACGAGGATTACAAGGCCCTGTACAGGGA
>WFPN01000231.1 GCA_015487535.1 Aquificaceae bacterium | reverse complement strand
TGGAAAGGGTAGCCCGCAAGTAAAAAGAGTATTGGGGCCACAGCGGAAGCCGTTATCGAGGCAAGGGAAACGTACCTCTTCCAGTAAAGCACTCCTGCCCACACTATCAGCATCAGAAGGGCCAGCTTGAAGGATAGAGCCAGGACAACCCCGAAGGCCGTGGCAACTCCCTTTCCTCCCCTGAAGTTATCGAAGACCGAGAACATATGCCCCAGAACGCTCGCTATACCGACGAACATTACCACCTTGCTCTCTATACCGTAGAAGCTCACCGCAAGGGCGGTCGGTATAAAACCCTTCAGCATATCGAGGAAGAAGACTATGGCGCCGAACTTCTTTCCAAGAGCCCGGCTTACGTTCGTTGCACCGACGTTCCCGCTGCCCACCTCCCTCAGGTTCACGCCCTTGAGCTTTGCTATAACTTCCCCAAATAAAACAGAGCCGAGAAGGTATGCGAATACGACCAGAAGGATCTTCTCCATCGGAGAATTTATTATATGGCCCTCTCGTGTTCAAATCATGTTAATTTAACAGGAAATATAAATATTGAATTAACACGAAGGTCCAAATAAGATTAAGTCCAGCATGAAAAAGCTCACGGCACTTTTGCTCCTCTTTGTAGCCCTATCCTGGTCTAATGAACTGGAAAAACTCATAGACTTTGCCCTGAAGAACAATCCACGTGTAAAGTCTTTCGACAGGATAAAGCTATCGATCGGTTACAGAAAAACCTTCGTGAAGAGTCTTCCAAACCCTCAGCTAGCCTTTGCCCTCAATAACCTGGACACAGAGAGGTACTTTCCCAGAAAAGAGAACCCGATGAGCAGCTTTGGACTCTACCTCTCTCAGAAGTACGTTCTACCCCAAAAAAGGGAGAAGAGCGCCGAGATACTGAGTGAAAAAGAGTTCGAGATCCTGATAAGGAAGGAAAGGTACGTAAAGCAGCTCACCAAGAAGCTGAAGGTCCTTTACTGGGACTTCGCTTACTCCTTCGAGATGGAGAGGATCCTCCGGGGTGTTGAGAAGGAGATACGCTTCTTGCTCGATATAACGGAGGAGAAGTACAGGTTCGGAAAGGCTCTGCTCTCGGACCTGATACTCCTGAAGGTAGAGCTTCTCAAGGTTCAGGAGAGGCTTGCCCAGGCTAGGATGCTCAGGAAGACGACCCTCGAGAGGATATACGCGCTGGCGGGGGGAAGGCTCGATCTAAAAGGAACTGAACTCGATGTTCCCGAGTTCCTAAACGGGTTCGATCCGGAGAGGAACGTGGACGTGAAGCTCGCCAAGAAGAGGCTCGAGGTTGTAAAGAGGGAGATAGAGAGAGCAAAGGTAGAACATTACCCCGATATCTTCCTCTCCGCCGGGTACGGAATAAGGCCGGACATACCGAACCTGATAACCTTCCGTGTTGGGATCACCCTTCCCGTGTGGAAGAAGAGGCGGGAGGACATGCTCGTTCTGGAGAAGAAAGAGCTTTACAGTTCGAAGCTCTTGGAACTCGAGGACACAAAGCTGAAGGTGGAGGGAGACTTTAACGCCTTCCGGGAGTCGTACAGGATAACGAAGGAGATACTCTCCACAGTGGAAAAGGAGCTGGCCGAGAAGAGGAAGGAGATAGAGGCCCTCCTCTTAGCCTACAGGTACGAGAGAACGGACATAAGGGAGATATTGAGGGCTTACAGGCTCCTGTGGTCTCTAGAGTTCGACAGGGCGAAGCTCCTGAAGGAGCTTAACCAGATAGTAGCGAAAGCGGAGGCGTTGCAATGAAGAAGCTGTTTTTTGGGCTGCTGACACTATTTTTCCTGGGTGTCTTTCTCCAGAGTTGCGGAGGTGGTAGCTACAAGGAGGTGGTAACCATCGAACAGAAGGGCGTCAAGGTGACCATACTCTCCTCCGATGGGAAGATAAAAACCGGCAACAACAAGATAGAGGTTCGGGTTGAGCCTCCCAAGAACATTAATGAGCTCTACTTCTACATGCCTCCGATGCCCGGGATGGACGAGATGAGGGATGCCGCATCCCTTGAGGAGGTGGAACCGGGTGTTTACAGAGGCTCCCTCAAGGTAAGCATGGACGGACCTTGGCAGATAAGGGTAGTCCTCGAAGACACCATGCTCACCAAGGACGTCTTCGTGCCCCTTTCCAAGACCTCTCTCGCGGGCGGAGGGCCT
>WFPN01000230.1 GCA_015487535.1 Aquificaceae bacterium | reverse complement strand
TCTGCTCCTTTCCTAGACATTAGACTATCTCCTCCTGATATACATAAATCGTAATATATAAAATTTGTATTAAGGCTAAAGAAGTTCAAGCTCTTTGAGAAAGTACTTATCTTACTTTATGTCCTGCGGGAGCACCTATGAACACGGGAGGTTTCTCCGGTTTAGGTTTAGTTTTTTTCTCTGGGATGTCTATCACAGACACCACATCCGATCCCCTGAATGGAGTTCCATCCTTCAGCTTACCCCAGAGGTAAACCTTCAATCTCTCAGAGACCATCCAGCCCTTCACCTCGTGCCTGTTGAAGATAGCTATGAGAAACTTCTGGTTCTTGGTTATGACCTTAACAGGCTTTGCCCCCTGAAAGATTATGCTGTTTGGGTCTATGTCCTCCACCCTGTATCCCTGAGGGGGTTCCACATGGACCTCCATCTTAGACTCGGAGGTGAAGTTCACGTTTACGACTCTTGGAACTACTCTTATCCTCGTCTCAAGGAAGGGACCGGGAACGAGGGTATCACCCATGAAGATATCGGCGAACACGTTGTGGCCCTCTCCAAAGTCCCTCTCTATCTGGGCCTCTATCTCCTCGGCGTCGTCGGCCCTCGGTATGGGGGTGTCGCCCATTGAGTCAAACTTGCCCTCCACAGGAGGGAACTTGCTTCTGAAGGAGAAACAGCAGAGCTTTTCCGCGGGGGCTATGAGTGCGTTTTCCCATTGCTGGTCTGAAATTTCACTGGAAACATCCCAAACTATTCTTCCTTCTTCCTTCTTCCCTTATTAAAATCGCCCAACTTTCTGGCTGTCTTATATCATAAACCTCCCCTTGTGGATATATAGAAAACAGTACTACCTTCTGCTCCGCATCGGGTAGGTTCTCAACCTCGTAGGAGTAGATATATTCCTGTGTATCGGGGTCAAAATCCACATTAACATGAACGACCACGTTTACCTTGTTAGGTGGGATGTAGGGAATTTCCACCTCCGCAACCGAGAATTCCCCCAAGAGTATCAGACAAGCTATCAGCACCAAGGGTTTCATTTTTACCCAAATTATAAACTGCATATCTTGGCCTCTCCGGCTCTTGTGATATAATTTTGGAGCATAAAATCAGGAGGTCCGAGTATGGGAATGCTCAGCTACGAAGAGGCCCTCGATATACTCCGCCAGCAGATAAAGGATTTCGAAGCGGAAGCGAAAATGGAGGAGGTCGGCGTCGTCTATTACGTGGGAGACGGCGTCGCTAGAGCCTACGGACTCGAAAACGTTATGGCCATGGAGGTTGTCGAGTTCGAGGGTGGGGAGAAGGGCCTTGCCTTCAACCTGGAAGAGGACAACGTAGGTCTGATAATACTCGGAAGTGAGTCGGGCATAAGGGAAGGATCGATAGTTAGAAGGACCAATCAGATACTCTCGGCCCCCGTTGGTATGGGTCTTGTGGGAAGGGTTATAAACGCCCTCGGAGAGCCTTTAGACGGAAAAGGTCCGATAGAGTACGAGTACATGTCCCCCGTTGAGAAGATCGCCCCAGGCGTCGTGGCGAGGAAACCCGTTCACGAACCACTGCAGACGGGTATAAAGGCTATAGACTCGATGATCCCCATAGGAAGGGGTCAGAGGGAGCTGATAATCGGGGACAGGGCAACCGGTAAGACGACCATCTGTATAGATACAATACTCAACCAGAGGGACACGGACGTTTACTGCATATACGTTGCCATAGGCCAGAAGAGATCCACCACCGCGAGGATAATAGAACTCCTCGAGAAAGAGGGGGCGATGGAGTACACAACCGTGGTAGTCGCCTCTGCTACAGACCCAGCCTCCCTTCAGTACCTTGCGCCCTTCGTTGGCTGTACTATAGGAGAGTACTTCAGGGACAATGGAAAGCACGCTCTTGTCGTCTATGACGACCTCTCCAAGCATGCAGAGGCCTACAGACAGCTCTCACTCCTGATGAGAAGACCGCCCGGAAGGGAGGCTTACCCCGGAGACGTCTTCTACCTTCACTCGAGGCTTCTAGAGAGGGCCGCAAAGCTCAACGACGATCTCGGAGGAGGTTCCCTCACAGCGCTTCCCATAATCGAAACCAAGGCTGGGGACGTTGCCGCCTACATACCCACAAACGTTATCTCGATAACCGACGGCCAGATATACCTGGAGCCCGATCTGTTCAACAAGGGGGTTAGGCCCGCGATAAACGTTGGCCTCTCGGTCTCCAGGGTCGGGGGAGCGGCCCAGATAAAGGCGATGAAGCAGGTGGCGGGAACTCTGAGACTGGATCTGGCCCAGTTCAGGGAGCTTGAGGCCTTCGTTCAGTTCGCTTCCGAGCTCGATAAGGCGACCCAGCAGACGATAAACAGGGGTATGAGGCTCGTTGAACTCCTCAAGCAGGAGCCCTACAACCCCCTTCC
>WFPN01000229.1 GCA_015487535.1 Aquificaceae bacterium | reverse complement strand
TCATAGAGCTGTTTAAGGAAGCGGGAATAATACTCCTCTTCTTCTTCATAGGCCTGGAGTACTCCTTCGAGAGGCTCAAGAACATGGTCTCAGTTCTAAGGCCCGGTATTGTGGACCTTCTCTTCAACTTCTTTCCCATATTCCTCCTAGCACGGCTCTTCGGGTTCGATCTGGTAACCTCCCTTCTCATAGCCGGGGTCTCCTACCCGTCGAGTACATCGATAGTGGCCAAGCTTCTTATGGACTTCAAACGTCTAGCCTCCCCCGAGGCAGAGCTCCTGATAGGCATACTCATATTCGAGGATCTGGTCTCCATAATGCTCCTCTCGATCCTCATACCCGTGGTTGAGTTCGGAAGCGTGGAGCCGAAGACCATACCGGTCAGTCTCGTGAAGATACTCCTGGTACTCGTGATCTTCTACCTTCTGCACAGGTTCTTAATACCGCGGATCCAGCACTGGCTCGACAGGGCTTCGGAAGAGGAGAGCTTTGTCTTCTTCCTGCTCGGCATCACGATGGTTGTGGGCGTGTCCTTTAAAGATCTTGGGCTCTCCGAGGCTCTCGGGGCCTTCCTGCTCGGCGTCCTGGTCCCCGAAACCAGGGTTATGGAGAACATAGAGCACCATCTATCCGCCCTCAAGGAACTCTCGATAGGTGTGTTCTTCTTCTTCTTCGCCTACGAGAGTGAGCTTGCCCTTCCTGAAAACCTTAAGTTCGTCCTCCTTCTGATCTTCCTCGGCGTTCTGCTCAAGGTGATCTCTACATACCTGGCCGCATACCTCTACGGTATGAAGAGGAAGGCAAGGCTCAGGACCTCCCTCTCCTTCGTTCCGAGGGGTGAGTTCTCGGTGGTCATAGCCTCCCTGGAGCCGACGGTCAAGCTCATATCCATACCCTTTATACTCTCCACAGCCCTCATAGGGAGCTTCCTGTTCGTGGCGGCCCCCAAGGTAGCCGATATCATCTACCCTCCCAAGAGGAGGCCAAGGAGGAGAGTTCGGAAAGAGCTCTCTCCAGCTCAAGGCGCTTCTCCTCGAGGTCGTCCCCCTCGCGGACGATAATCTCCCTCCCTATCAGGGCTTCCGCCCTCGTGAAAGGCAGGGGAACCATGAGCCTGTCCCACGTCCTCAAAGCCTTGTACTTCTCTAGCCTGACTACCGCCGGGACTATGGGCGCTCCTGTCTTTTGGGCAAGGAATATGACCCCCTTCTGGACCTTGTAAGCGGGGCCTTTTGGCCCGTCCACCGTTATAGCCACGTTGCCCCCGTTCCTCAGGGCCTTTATAAGCTGGATGGCACTCCTCCTGCCACCCTTGTCGGCCCTGCCCTCCTCTGTAGAGCCTCTCACGACCCTGTAGCCAAGGCCCTCGGCTATCCTCGCAGCTATCTCCCCGTCCCTGGACCTGCTCGCTATCGTGTATATGCCCCTGTCCATGCCGTATAGGGTCAGGGCCAGGGCGTGGCCGTGCCACAGGGCGTATATCTTTCCCCTGTCCTGTGCGAACTCGTACCTCTTTTTCCACCTGATGGTTCTTCCGAGGATCCTTATGAATAGAACTAGGAGAGGGGTTAGAGCTAGGGCCAGCCTGAACTTAAGTCTCTTCCACATCCGTATGATATTATTACTAAAAACGCCTGTGAGGTGTGCTATGGAAGAGCAGTACGTTGCAGTTCCCTTCAGCTTGGTAGGTTTCTTCGTCACCAACAGGTCCGTTGAGGATAGCATAAGGAACGACCTCACCCCCGAGGAGATGGAAAAGCTACAGGACCTGATAGCCAAGTTCCTCTTCAAGGAGGGCGTTCGCGTGGCCCTGTACCCTTCGGTCGTGCCTCCCGATCAGGCTGAGGAGGCCGTGAGCGAACTCGAGAACATGATATTCGGAGAGGAAGAGGAAGGATGACAAGGGTCGTTGTCTGCGGAGCCCTTGGAAGGATGGGAAGGAGGATAATAGAGCTGTCCCTCCAGGATCCAGAGGTGGATGTGGTCGGTGGGGTTGAGCATCCCGACTGCATCCCTTCCCTCGATCTGGGAGAGGCGCTCGGAAAGGAGGAGCTCAAGGGCAGACCTCTTACCAGCAGACTCGAGGAGCTCCTTCCCGCCTGCGATGTGGTTGTGGAGTTCTCCGGAAACACCACGGCCGCGGTGGGCCACACCAAGCTGGCCACACTCGATGGCAAAGGTATAGTTATAGGCACAACGGGCTTCACCGAGCAGGAGATCAAAGAGATAGAGGAGTCCTCAAGGAACGCTCCGGTGCTCCTCTCCCCGAACATGAGCTTGGGAGTAAACCTCCTCTTCAAGCTGACGGAGATAGCGGCTAAGGTTCTCAAAGACAAGAACTTCGATATGGAGATAGTTGAGATCCATCACAGGTTCAAAAAGGACGCTCCGAGCGGGACTGCGGTAAAGCTGGCGAATATCCTCAAAGAAAATGCGGGGCTGGAGAGGGTAATTTACGGCAGGGAGGGAGAGGCTCCTAGGAAGGAAGGGGATCTGGGGGTGTTCGCCGTCAGGGGAGGGGACGTGGTCGGAGACCACACCGTTTACTTCCTGGGTTTTGGAGAGAGGATAGAGCTCACCCACAGGGCGAGCTCGAGGGACACCTTCGCCAAGGGTGCGGTCGAGGCAGCCAAGTGGATAAAGGGTAGGGAACCGGGGATGTACTCCATGTTCGACGTGCTCGATCTATGAGGGAAGAGGATCTCAGGAAGTTAGAGTTCGAAAAGATAATATCCAAACTCAAGGAGTTCGTTCACTCACCTGCAACCGAGGAGATCCTAGAGAACATCAGACCTTCCACGGACAGGGAGGAGATAATCTCGAGGATAGAGCTATTCAGAGCCTTTAAGGATATTGAACTTAGTCTCTACAGGTTCGAGGACATAAGGGGACTCTTGGAGAGGGCAAGGATAGAGGGGGCGGTCCTGAGTGTGGAGGAGCTTCTCTCTATACTGAGCGTTCTCAAGCTGGTGAGGGAGGTCAGGAAGGTAGTTGGGAAGGAGGCGGAAAGAAAACCGCCGCTGAGGAGTCTCTCCAAGAGGCTCCACATCTTCTCCTCCCTGGAGAACCTGATCGAGTCGAGCGTGGACAGGAGGGGTTTCGTCAAGGACGAGGCGAGCGAGGAGCTATTCAGGGTGAGAAGGAGCATAAGGGGTATAGAGAAGGAGATAATGGAGAGACTCGAGAACCTGCTGAGGAGACCGGACGCGGAGAAGGTTTTCTCGGACAAGATAATAACCCTAAGGAACAACAGGTACGTCGTCCCCGTAAAGAGCTCCCAGGTGAAGAAG
>WFPN01000228.1 GCA_015487535.1 Aquificaceae bacterium | reverse complement strand
GACTACGAGAGGAGGGCCTACGAGCTCGTTCTTTCATTCCTGATAGCTCTCGACTCTTTCCAGGTGGATATGCTCAAAGACTTCGCCCGTATGATAACGGCTCCCGAGATAGAGATGGCTCTTACCGCCCAGGAGTTTCAAGAGTCGATACACGCCTACTCTTACCAGTTCATCCTCGAGTCTGTAGTCGATCCCATAAAGGCGGACGAGATATACAACTACTGGAGGGAGGACGAGAAACTCAGGGAGAGAAACGAGGTTGTCGCCGAGGTCTATAACGAGTTTATAAAGAAGCCCACCGAGGAGAACTTCATAAAGGCAGTGATAGGAAACTACATACTCGAGTCCCTCTACTTCTACTCGGGCTTTGCCTTCTTCTACACCCTCGGAAGGCAGGGAAAGATGACAAACACCGTCCAGCAGATAAAGTACATCAACAGAGACGAGCTCACCCACGTGACCCTCTTCAGGAACATGATCCTGAGCCTTCAAAAAGAACAGCCCGAGCTCTTCACACCGGAGATCAAGAACTGGATAAGGGAGTACTTCAAGTACGCGATAGATCAGGAGATAAAGTGGGGGCAGTACGTTACCCAGGACCAGATACTCGGTATAAACAACCAGCTTATAGACAGGTACATAAAGTACCTTGGAAACCTGAGACTTACCCAGATAGGTATGGATCCGCTCTACCCTGAGATAACCGAGAACCCGATGAAGTGGATAGACGACTTCAGGAAGATAAACAACACGAAGACCGACTTCTTCCAGAGGAAGCCCCAGACATACGCCAAAGCGAACGAGCTCAAGTGGTAAAATCTCTCTTCTATGGAAAGGTACGATCTTTTGATAAAGTCCGCATTCCTTCCCGATAGGGGCGGTGTGGACATAGGTATAAAAGACGGAAAGATAGCCAGGATAGAGGATCACATAGAAGCTGAGGCAAATTACACAATTCACGCAAACGGCAAGCTCGCCCTCCCATCCTTTGCCAACATGCACACCCACGTCCCCATGTCCCTCCTGAGGGGGATAGGGGCGGATCTTCCTTTAATGGACTGGCTCCAGAAGGTTATATGGCCTCTGGAAGGAGAGTTTGTCTCCCCCGAGTTCGTGAGGGCCGGGACAGAGCTCGGGATATTGGAGATGATAAGGAGCGGGACGACCCTCTTCATGGACATGTACTTCTTCGAGGAAGTGGTGGGAGAGGTATCGAAGGAGGCAGGCATAAGGGCAGGTCTCGGCTTCGGGATACTTGACTTCCCCACGAAGGTTGCCAAGACTCCAGATGAGTACATAAAGAGGGCGAGGGAGTTTGCCAAGAGCTTGAAGGGGGAGGAGCTCGTCTTTCCCGTCATATGCCCCCATGCACCTTACACCTGCTCTCCCGACACACTTAGAAAGGCCAGAGAGCTTGCAGAGGAGCTTGATCTTTACCTTCATATACACGTTGCCGAGACGAAGGGGGAGGTGGAGAGGATAAAGGAGGAGTACGGTAATACCCCCGTCAGGCATCTAGAGAGCATAGGCTTTCTGTCCGATAAGGTCCTCTGCGCCCATATGGTCTGGCTAGACGAGGAAGAGATCGATATAGTCAGGGAAAGGGGTGTAAAGGTAGCCCACTGCCCTGAGAGCAACCTAAAACTAGCTTCTGGGATAGCTCCAATACCTGAGTACGTTAGAAGAGGTGTGCACGTTACCCTGGGGACGGATGGGCCTGCCTCGAACGACAACCTCGACATGCTCGAGGAGCTCTCCACCATGGCGAAGCTCCACAAGGGGGCTAACCTGGACGCCAAGGCTATGGATGCGAGAACCGCCCTGAAGATAGCTACCGAGAACGGATTTTCGGCCGTGGGTATAAAGGCGGGAAGGATAGAGGAAGGTTACGAGGCGGATCTAATACTGGTCTCAACTGAAAACCCACACCTCCAGCCCCTATACGACCCGATAGCACAGGTTGTTTACTCGGCCCGGAGTTCGGACATAGACACGGTTATATGCAGGGGAAAGGTTCTAATGGAGAAGGGGGAGGTCAAGACCCTCGACGAAGAGAGGATACTCCACGAGGCCAAAAGATGGGGGGAGAGGATAAGCTCTTTCCTTGACAGGCTCAGATCCCAGGGATAGACTACAAACACGATGAAGAAGGACCTTACGAACTTGCTTAAAAGAGAAACAGTGCCTCCCGGCTTTGAAAGCCTCGACTCCGCCAAGGAGTACCTTGCGAGGTACCTAATAAACTACATAAACATAGAGCTGGAGGCTCTCCCCAAGGAGGAGTGGGAGAAGGCTCTCAAAACATGGGCAAAGATATGTGCCTTCTCAAAGAGCCTGATACCGAAGAGTGAGGAGGAGAGGAACAAACTCTACGAGAAGTTCGGTTTTGACCTCATGATGCAGGGGATAGCCGAGGACGTTCGGCTTACCTTCATAGGTATGCTCAGCATGGGTTTGCTCAAGGAGGAAGAGCCTCCACATATGCTCCTGGTAAGGGCGCTCGAGCTTATAAAGGACGACGAAGAGCTTTTGAAGAAGTGGGAGCTCAATCCCGAAATCGTCAGGTTCATCTATGACTTCTACTCTTCCAAGTTTCCCAAGAGAGCCTAAATTAACTCAGCTATGAGGATAGCGGTCGGTATGAGCGGTGGCGTGGACAGCAGCGTCACCGCCCTTTTGATGAAGGAGAAGGGTCACGAGGTAATAGGGGTTACCCTTCGCTTTCACACAATCGAAGCATGCGAGCTTGAGGGGACGCATAACATCTGCTGCTCACCCAAAGATGTTCAGGACGCGGCAAAGGTCTCCCAGAGGCTCG
>WFPN01000227.1 GCA_015487535.1 Aquificaceae bacterium | reverse complement strand
CGATATAATGTAGAGGAGGTTGCCGATGGTAGGTAGGTACTTCAAGAACGCGTCCCTCATAGAGAAGTTTGTCATTCCAAACGTCATCATACTAGCCGTGCTCATAGTTTCCATAGGAGCGATAAGCTACGTTCTCCTCCAGCAGCAGTTGAAGAAGCAGGCTCAGGACACCCTTAACAACGGCTACAAGCTCTTCAGGCAGCTTGTGAACGACAGGGAGAGCTCGGGCCTTGCGGTCGCTTACCTGGTCAGTCAGGATCCGGATGTGAAGAAGGCGTTTGCCAAGAAGGACAGAAAGCTCCTCTACAAGTACGTTAAGGTCAGGGCGGATCTGGAAATGCTTACCGGTATATACGACATAAGGCTCCACTTCCTTACGCCCCTCGCCGTCTCCTTCTTCAGAACCTGGAACCCCGAGAGGTACGGCATAGACGTTTCCAAGTTCAGGAGGATAATAGTTACAGTCGCCCAGAGGAGAACACCCCAGAGGGGTATAGAGGTGGGGCTCAAGAGGACGATAGTTACCGGGGCATACCCGGTTCTAGAGGGAACAGAGTACCTTGGGGCTGTAGAGCTTATTACCCCTTTCAACCCTATCCTCGATCAGCTGAAGGAGCTAACCGGAATGGACAGCGTGGTACTTATAAGCCGTAGGGCGGCTACCCACGCTGAGTGGGCAACTAAGGCAGAGAAGGTGGGTAACTTTCTACTCTACTACGAGACGAACCCCGTTTTGAGAAATCTCATGCTCCAGGCGAAGGACAAACCGGATACCGTCTTCGTTGTTCAGAACTACGCTGTTATAGCTAAGCCCATATTCGACTTCTCCAAAAGGAACATAGGTTATCTGATACTGGGTTACGACCTCACCCCCATAATCGACTCCTACAAGGAGCTCGGTATCTACATACTCATGTTCGTCTTCGTGGGTCTCGTTGTCAGCTTCTTCGTTTCGTACATGATATTCAAGAAGTACGTGGAGGAGCCGATAAACACATTGATAGAGCACACTGAAAGGATAAGTATGGGGGACGTGGATCAGAAGATCCCGATCCAGTCGAGGGACGAGATAGGAAGGCTTGCAGAAGCCTTCGACAGGATGAGGGTCAGCATAAAGAAGGTTATGGACCTCCTCAAGTGAGGCTTGATGATGTTGGGGACGGGTGTATCATTTATTAGGAGGAGGGAAGTATGGAGCTTGACGTAGTTCAATACGAGATAGATGAGGAGGTTGAGAGGGAGCTCGTGAACGCCTTAAAAAATTTCGTTGCGAGGACTGACGCTGATCTCGTTCTCCTCTCGGACGATGCGGGGAGGATAATATCCTTCTACGGAAAAAACCTGGATGAGACCCAGGCAGAGTTCCTGGCCAGCATTATAAGCGGTATATTCGGTGCCGCCTTCGAGATGGCCAAGATGGTCTCTCAGGAAGATCTCCTGGATGCCATACAGTACGAGAGCAAGAAGCAGAACGTGGTGGTGAAGGCGGTCGGTGATAGATTTCTCGTGGGCGTTCTGTGTCCTAAGAGCGTCGCCCTCGGGACTGTCAGGCTCTTCCTTAAAGAGTTGTCTGAGGATTTAAATAAGATATTCTCTTCGGTAAAACCGAAGCCTTCTAAGTTGCTGAAGCTCTCCCCCGAAGCCGTCGAAGAGAAGCTCAACAAGATACTGGGGGCGACATGAAGCTAAAGGTAGTTTACTTCGGAGCGTCGCTGGCGGGGAAGAGCACCAACGTAAAGGTCCTCTACGATAAGCTCCATCAAAAGGGAATAACGAAGGGGGACTACATATCCATGGAAACGGACGAAAACAGGACCCTCTTTGTGGAGATGTTCCTGAGCTCGATAAACATAGACGGTGTGGATATAGACATAAAGGTACTGACGACGCCGGGACAGTTCAGGCTCCACCCTCTCAGGAAGGTGATAATGAAGGGGGTAGATGGCCTTGTCTTTGTGGTGGACAGCTCGAAGGAGAGGGAGAACATAAACTTCCTCGTTCTGAGGGAAACTGCGGCCGTCCTCAAGGAACAGGGCTTCGACCTATACTCACTGCCCGTTGTGGTTCAGTACAACAAGAGGGATCTGCCGGACGCTCTCCCTAT
>WFPN01000226.1 GCA_015487535.1 Aquificaceae bacterium | reverse complement strand
GGCGGAATGGGTGCCGTAGGAGCTCTGGGAGTTCTGTACCCCATAGTAAAGACCCTCGCACCAAGCGCGGCCTCCACAACCGAAGCCAAGGTGGAGGTTGACGTTACGAAGATACCGGAGCTGGGAATAAGGGTAACATCCTGGAAAGGAAAGCCCCTGTTCGTCCTCAGGCTCCCAAAGGATCTTACCGAGGACAAGTACAACGTCAAGAAAGATTCAGTAAACAACGCCGGAAAGCTCAACTACGATCTTTTGAAGGGACAGGACGCTTACGCCCTCGTGGGCGTGTGCACACACCTCGGATGCATACCCCTGTGGAAACCGGAAGGTAGCGATGCGGTAAAGGCTCCTTACCTTCACTGCCCGTGCCACGGAGGACTCTACACGCCGTGGGGAGACAACATAGGAGGCCCTCCTCCAAGACCCCTTTACGTTCCTCCGCAGAAGAGGGAAGGGAACAAGCTGGTCGTAGGTGAGCCGGGATTTGTGAAGGAGCTCGTCTAAGGAGGTAGGGAGATGATAAAGAGGATAGTGGACTGGATAGACGAGAGGGCCCACGTCAGGGACCTCTACAGAGAACAGATGGTTGAGTATAAAGTTCCCAAGAACCTGACCTTCCCCTACGTGTTTGGTGTTCTCGCACTGACCACCTTCGCCATACAGATAATCTCAGGGATCATCCTCATAATGTACTACAAACCTATAATAGCCCACGCCTTCGACAGCGCCAACTACACGATAATGAAAGAGATCTCCTTCGGATGGCTCTTCAGACATATCCATGCAGCTGGAGCCAACTTCTTCCTCGCCATCGTCTATCTCCACATGTTCACGGGAATATACTACAACGCTTACAAAAAACCCAGAGAGCTCGTCTGGATAGTGGGTTGGGTTATATACTTCGTTCTCCTCGTTACCGCCCTCACGGGATACCTCCTCCCCTGGGGCCAGCTCTCCTACTGGGGAACGGTGGTTACGACAGAGATACCCGCATCCCTTGCGGACGCTCCCGTCCTGAAGGGAATATTCAGCGCCATAGGAGAGACGATATCCATCTGGATGAAGGGAGGTTACAAGCTCGAGGACCTCGCCCTCGGGAGGTTCTTCGGTCTCCACGTTCTACTCCTTCCCCTTATACTTTTAGCTCTCGTCGGGATACACCTCTTCCTCGTGAGGGCGGCCGGCATATCGAACCCCGAAGGTTACGAGATAGACAAGAAGAACGAGCCCGAGAAGGTCGTTCCCTTCCATCCCTACATGACCCTCAAAGAGGGTGCCTACGCCATGTGGTACCTCGCGATCTTCTTCTTCTTCGTCTTCTTCTACATGCATCACTTCCTGCCGGCGGACAACTTCGAACCGGCCGACCCGCTTAAAACTCCTCCCCACATAGCTCCCGAGTGGTACCTGCTCGGATTTTATGAGGTCTTCAGATCCATACCCAGTAAGTTCTGGGGCTTTATCGCCTTCAACCTGATACTCTTACTGCTCTTACTCCTTCCATTCCTAGACTTCTCCCCTATAAAGAGTGCGAGGAGGAGACCCCTCTTCTTCGTGATGTTCCTCGTCTTCCTGTTCTCCTCGATGGTTCTCACGGTTCTCGGAACGATGGCCCCCACACCTACGAACGCTAAGCTGGGTATGTTCTTCACCGCGCTCGTATTTCTGTTCTTCCTGTCCTTGCCGGTCATATCCTTCCTGGAGTGGGGATGGTATAAAGCGAGAGGAGGTAGAGCATGAGCACCTGGGGACTTGTAAAGACGGTATTCTTCACGGCGGTGACAGTGGTGTTCTTCTTCGTGATCTGGATACACAACCCCTTCGCCCCACACGAGGAGTACGAGCTACCGGATGAGGCCGAGAAGATAATAGGCGATCCAAAGGCTGCTGTAGAGGGAAGGGAACTCTTCAAGCAGAACTGCACCAGCTGCCACTCTCTGAGGTACGATGGCATATACCTTATGTCCGTTACAGCAAAGCCCGAGTGGCCAAGCATAGAGAAGGCCCATGGAAAGCCCATACTCGAGGAGAAGGATGGAAAGCTCCAGATTAAGGGGTTCTTCGTTCCCAGGGACGTTTACGAGGCGGTCGCCCAGGCTGACCTACAGAACCTCAAAGCTTCTTTCGGAAAAATTCCTCCGGATCTCTCCACTATGTACCTTGCAAGGGGTGCAGGCTACCTTTACAACTTCATAATGGATCCCCAGAAGGTCCTCCCCGGGACCTCCATGCCCAAGCTCTTCTATCCCGAATACGACAAGGAGGCACCCCAGAAGGT
>WFPN01000225.1 GCA_015487535.1 Aquificaceae bacterium | reverse complement strand
GAACCTATGCCTGAAGGAGGGCGTGTACGCTGTCCTCGTGGAAGATGAGATGCCCGGAGTTGCCAACTACGGACTGAGGCCCACCTTCGGCGGTAAGAAGAGAGTGTTAGAGGTTCACATACCTAACTTCGAGGGTGATCTCAGGGGAAAGAGGCTGAAGGTAGAGTTTCTTAAGTTCCTCAGGGAGGAGAGAAAGTTCTCGAGTGTGGAGGAGCTTAAGAGACAGATAGAGATGGACCTTCACTCGGCCTTGGCGGTTTCCTCTTCCCTTTCGTAGGTAACCCTTATCTCTCCGTTCTTCAAGAGGACGAAGCTCTTCTCAAGCCTGTCCCTTATGCCCTTCTTGTTGGCCAAGAAGTTCTCCAGGCCCTTGGGTTCGTTGTGGGCTTTGAGCATGTAATCCCTTACCTCGCCGTTGTCGAAGTGTATCTTTACAGGAAGACAGTAGAACTTCGAATCCTCTCCGGAGTGGCACCTCTGGATCTCTCCAACCACCTCTATCTTAACGCTCCTTGCAACTACCTCTTCCATACCTGTCTCCTCTTAGCAACTCCCTTTGCCCACTCTCGTGCAGCTCACTATAATTTTATAACTATGCAAAAGTTGAAGGCCGACAAAGAGCTGGACATAAGGGGCGAGGTATGTCCCTTTACCTTCGTCAAGAGCAAGTTGGTTCTGGAACAGATGAAGGAAGGAGAGATCCTCCGGGTTATCATAGACTACGAGCCCTCAGCTGAGAACGTACCGAAGAGTATGAGAGAAGAAGGGCAAGAGGTCCTCGCCGTTAATAAGATTGGAGAGAACCTTTGGGAGATACTGGTAAGAAAGAAGAGATGAAGGTACTCTTTGTGATCACCAGCGTACCCTTCGCCAAGGACTACAGCACGATAACCAACCTTGTCGAGAGGCTATCCAAGAAGGGGCACGAGGTTCACGTATTCCTTTCTGGAAACGGAGTTTACTACCTGATAAGGCCGGACGCGAGCGTCCTCTCCGATTACGGCGCCAAGGTTTACTTCTGCGCTCATTCTGCACATCAGAGGGGTGTGGACAAGCAGCCCAAGTGGGCCGAGAGCAGCTCCACCTACAACCTCTCCCGTATGATGGGGGAGTTCGACAAGGTTATAGTCTTCAACTGAAGGTGATGTCATGAAGGTAGTGTTTATTCTTAAGGGGGATCCCTTCTCATGGAAAGCTCACGAGGCCTTCAGGGTTGGGATAGCGGTTGGCATGAACCACGAGCTCACCTTCGTCTTCATAAGGGACGGCGTATATACCCTGACAAGGTGGTCCCCCGAAAGCCTTGGGGTTGATACATTCGAGAAGTTTTACGAGACCCTGGACTTTGTGAACATCAAGCTCGTGGTGGAGGACGCCTCTATTCAGGAGAGAGGTCTTAAAGAGACGGACTTCGTCCGTGAGGTCGAGGTAAGGTCTGCGGAGGAGATAAGCGAGATAATAAACTCTGCGGAGGCGGTTTACGTATGGTGAACACGCTCTGGCTTGTAAGGAAGCTCGGAGACTTCTCCTCCGAACTACTCTCCGACGATGACATAGTTATCCTCATACAGGACGGGGTCCTCAGATGGCCCACGAGAAAGGGGTGGTACGTCTGCAGGGAGGACGCGGTAGCGAGGAATCTCAAGGTTCCGGAGGATATGATGAAGAGCTACGATGAGATAGTGGAGCTTATCGAGAAAGCTCAGAGGGTGGTGGTCTGGTGAGGTGGGAGATATCTAAGACCTTCAGGTTCGAGGCGGGACACAGGGTCTGGAAGCAGAACCTAACCCACGGAAGGGGTGCCCAGTTCACTAAGGAGGTTGAGATCCCCCAGAACAAGTGTGTGAACCTCCACGGCCACAGCTACGTTCTCGAGGTATCCGTTGGATCCGACACACTCAGCGAGCAGGACATGGTGATGGACTTCTACCACATAAAGAATGCCCTCAAGGAGCTTATAGACACCATAGACCACAGCTTCATAATAGACACCAGCGATCCCATGTACCCCGAGCTCAAAGAGGTGGCCGAGAAGTTCGGGGCCCTGAAGATATTCCCCGTAGAGTTCTGTCCCACCGCAGAGGCCCTGGCCAAGTTCTTCTACGACTTTTTAACCGAAAAGCTAAAGGAGGCCGGGCTTCTCGGTGAGGTTAAGGTGGTAAAGGTGGTCCTTTGGGAGACCGCTACCTCAAAGGCAGAGTACAAACCCGAGTGAGGGGACACCCCTCACACATGGGCTCCTTCCTGCAGAAACGCTTCGCGTGCTCGTCCAAGAGGGCATGGAACTCCTTGTAGATTTTTATGTCCTTAGGAAGATTTCCCTCGAACCAGCTCCTCAGCTTCTCGTAACTTCCCTCTATCCCGAAGACTCTCTTAACTATCCTCTTGGTGTAAGCGTCTATAACGAAGTAGGGCCTGTTCCCGGCGTAAAGAAGTATGGCATCCGCAGTTTCCCTCCCTATGCCCTTTATCTTTAGCAGCTCCTCCCTGCTTATCCTCTCAACCTTGGACACGGGGCTGAGCTCTCCGGCGACCTCCTTCAGCCTCCTCGCCTTCTGTCTGTAATACCCAGAGGGCCTTATCAACTCCTGGAGCTTGTCGAGTGGTGTTTTTATTATCCCTTCGAAGCTGAGGACTCCTTCCCTTTTGAGGTTCTCCAAAGCCTTCTCCACATTCCTCCAGCTGGTGTTCTGGGTGAGGATAGCTCCTATAACTATCTCCTCCCTCGGATCGGTTCCCTGCTTCCTATGGTAGTCCTCGTCCACAGGCCACCAGTTCTGCTCTCCGTAAGTCTCCAGAAGAATCTTGTAAACCTC
>WFPN01000224.1 GCA_015487535.1 Aquificaceae bacterium | reverse complement strand
TCTCTCATCTCACTACCTCCTGAGCCTTCTTCTGGTTTATGTTAGCAACCTCTAACTTCTCAGCTTCATGATCTAAGTCAGCGACCTCGCCCTTGAGCCACTTCTCGAACTCCTCTTTGGGAACCACCTTGAGCTTTGCGAACATCCTCGAGTGCCACTGACCGCAGTACTCCCTGCAGAATACCCAGTACTCACCAGGCTTGTTGATCTGGAACCAGGTGTAGGTGGTCCTTCCGGGAACCATGTCCTGGGTTACTCCCGCAGGCTGAACGTAGAAGGAGTGGATCACGTCCTGAGAGGTGAGAACAGCCTTTATGGGAACCCCCGCCGGTATATAGACGTACTGCTGGAGCGCTCCGTCCACCTTGTAGCAGTCCTCGGGCTTGCACTTGTTGTCTTCGGTATCCCTTATCGCGGAGGCGACCACCATCTTACCGTTGGGGTACTGGAACATCCAGCCCCAAGCGAAGGCCGTGACCTTGAGCTCCATGGCGTTCTCAGGGGGCTTCCTCATCTGGGTAAAGAGGGCGAAACCGTGCGTGGCGAGGTATAGAACTATTATCAGCGGAATTATGGTCCAGAGGGCCTCCAGTCCCCAGTGACCTTCGTGTTCCTGGTCTCCAACTTCCCTCTCACCGGGCTTGTAGCGGTACTTTATCATGAAGTAGAGGGAAGGAATGGCGACGACCGCATAGATTATCACAGTTATAACCAGCCAGATCTTGTAGATTATGTCCCACAGATCGTGGGGCCTCGCTAAGACATCTGCCTGGGCTTCTCCAGCAAAGGCGAGTCCAGATAGAAGTAAAAGAGCTAAGAGCTTCATACCCGAGCACCTCCTGAGTTTCATATCTTTAGACCGCCGACTACGTAGGCGGTGCTTGCAACCAGAAGCCACATAACATCAACGAAGTGCCAGTACGCGCTGGTTGTCCTGAAGATGGTCATCCTCTCGGGGGTTATCTTACCGAGGAGTGTAAATACGGCCACGTAGGCCTGCATGATTATACCCACGAAGACGTGGGAGGTGTGGATACCCGTAAGTGTATAGAAACCGGTCCCGTACATGTTAGAACTTATTGTGAAGCCCTCATGCCATAGATGTCTCCACTCCATTATGTGGAGGACGGCGAAGAGGATACCCAGGAACATTGTTACGAGAAGGAGGAGCACAGCCTTACCCCTCTCGTTGTGGTGCATGGCGTTTTCTGCCTTCCATATGGTGAAACTAGATGCCCAGAGTATTAGGGTCAGGATTATGGGCATCTTCAGGTTCATCGCCTCCGGTATCCACTGGCTCACCCAGACGTCCGCGTGGATAGCCCTCGCAGTCCAGAAGGCGGCGAACACCGTTCCGAAGATGATTATCTCGGAGATTATGAACAGGTAGATACCGAGGTTACCGAAGCCTTCCTCATGACCGACGGTGAAGAACTCGTTTGCCCAGCCTGCCATACCTATTATGGCGAGCACGGCAGCTATCCCACCGAGTACGAGAGCGAGCATGGGATTGTGCCAGGCGAAGTAGGCCGTGATTGAGATCGGCGTCAGAAGTATCGCTATTCCGACTGGGAGAGGCCATATGCTTACCTCATGCTCTCCCGGATGGTGGTGAGCAACCTCGTGAGCCATTCCCGAACCTCCTTTCTTTTATCGAACGATGTTCTATTTTACACGGAAGCTCATACGATAACCATACTCAGGAGGGAATTTTTCCTATAAGACTTTCTTAAGATCACTTTCGATTTCCTTATACTTTCCGAGCCTAACCTTCACTATCTTCCCCTCCCTGTCTATCAGGAAGGAGGTGGGAAGCCCCTGTATCCCGTAAAGGCTCGATATGTTGTCGGTATCCAGGAGAACAGGAAAGTCGAGCCTGTACTCCTTCACAAACTTCTTTACTGGATCTACCGATGTGTCCGTACTCACGGCGAGTATCTCGAAGCCCTTGTTCTTATACCTTTCATAAACCCTCTTGAAGAGGGGCATCTCCTCCCTGCAGGGAGGGCACCATGTAGCCCAGAAGTTGATGAGGACGACCTTCCCCCTGTAATCGCTCAGTGAAACCTCCTTTCCATCGAGGGTCTTGAGCTTGAAGTCTGGAGCTGGTTTGCCGGGTCCCAAGCCTGTGGGGGTTGTCTTGCTCGAGTTGGTAACCAGACCGAGGTACAGTAGCAGAGCTACGAGAAGTATGCCAAGGCCGTAAGCGATGTTCTTGCTCATACCTTCTTAAGCTCCTCGGGCAGGTCTCTGGGCGGCACTCCAATGTACTCGGTCTCCTCAGCCTCGTTCAGTCTCTTGGAGAAGGGCCTTTCGGTGGTGAGCTCCTCATAGACGTGGGCCACCAGTCCCGGAACCCTGCCGATTATAAAGAAGCCCTTACCGAGCCTCCAGTCGAAGCCCATCTCGGAGGCGACCGCAGCTATCGCTCCGTCCACGTTGAGGACTATCCTCTTACCCTTCTGCCTGAATATCTCCTCTTCAACCTTCTCGGCGAACTCACAGTGCTTTCCGTAAAAGCCGTAGAGCTTGGCAAGCTCCATCAACCTCTTGGTTCTGGGATCGAACTCCTTGTAGTATCTATGTCCAAACCCAGGAATAGGCTTCTTCTGGGAAAGATATTCGGAAACCATCTCCTCCACAGGTCTTCCGCTCGCAACTCCCTCTTGGATGAACTTCATAGCATCTTCCAGGGCTCCTCCGTGTGCCGATCCGAAGGCCATAACACCCGCAGCAACGCCCACGTTCAGGGAGTTGCCTCCGCTCGCAACAGCCCTCGCCGCTATAACGGATGGGGGAGCTATCCCGTGGTCTATAACCGAGACGAACATGGCCTCCATCATCTTAGATTCCGCCTCGTTGGGAAGCTCGCCCTTCAGGATCAAGTATATAGCCTGGGCGAAGCTCAGGTTTCCAACCAGATCGAGGAGCCTGTATCCCCTCACGTAGGTTTCGTGATCAACGTGCTGAGTTATGGCCGTTCTCCACTTCTTCTCCGCCATTCTCTCGCTCCCAAAACAGAGTTTTAAAAATATTACCACACTTGCCCTTGAAATTGCCGTGGGGTAAATTATTGCCATGCTTAGGAAGTGCCTGACGGTCTTTATGTTTGTGTTTGTCTTCGTGTTCTCCCTTCCAAACGTAGAGATCCCCTTTCTGAAGCTGTCCTTCCTTAACCTCAAAGAGGATCTGCAGGAGGCGAAGGAGGAGGGGAAGTACCTATTCATAATGTTCCATCAGGAGGGCTGTCCTTTCTGCGACAAGATGTACAGGATCACATTCCAGGACCCTAAGGTTAAGGAGTACTTCACAAAGCACTTTTACATGGTTCTGATAGATATAAAAGGGGCAAACCCTGTGATTGACTTTGACGGAAAGGAGATGACGGAGAAGGAGTTCGCCCACAAGCACAGGGTCAGAGCAACCCCCGTGTTCCTCTTCGTGGACCATGATGGGAAGCAGATACTCAAGATGGTAGGGTACATA
This sequence comes from Aquificaceae bacterium, assembly GCA_015487535.1. GTDB lineage: Bacteria > Aquificota > Aquificia > Aquificales > Aquificaceae > Hydrogenivirga. The sequence goes on along the minus strand of WFPN01000224.1, from coordinate 1,168 downwards.
CCTCCCAAGGACTGGCTCCTTATAGGGAGATACATAGTTGAGGGGCACTACAAGAAGGAGAGCCTTTACAGATTCCTCAGAAGGGAGAGGAAGAAGCTTAAGGGATGAGGTTTCTCATCCTCCTTCTGATGACCCTCTCGTTAGCCTTTTCCCAGGATGTTACCGTGCTCACACCCAAGAAGGCGGTGGAGATCGCCCTTCAGAGGAACAGGGAGATAGAGAGGCTGAAGAGGGAGATCCTATCCCTGGAAGACATATACAGGGCTGAGAAGTGGGATAGGTTCTCTCCCAAGATAGATATGTTCGTGGACAAGGATGGCTTCAACCTTTTCGGTCAGGTTCTCCTGATCGATTTCGGGAACAGACTGGCGAGGATCAGGTCCGCAAGGATAAACGCGGATATAAAGAGGGAACTTCTCAAAGAGTTCGAGAGGCAGGTGAAGATAAGGGTCGTGAGGTTGTTTATGGATATAGCCTTGGCCGAGAAAACGGCCGAGGTGAAGAGAGAGGAGATGGCAGTTGCCTACGTTAGGTTCGACAGGGAGAGGGAAAGACTTAAGGAGGGCCTCTCAGACAGGGTTAAGGTGGCTGAGTGGGAATCCACATACAGGAGGTTCAGGGCGGAGCTTATGGAGGCCCAGAGGAGGTACAACGAGACCATCTACGAACTGAAAAGGTTCCTGGGGATAGAGGTGGAGAAGCCGGTCGATGTCAGCACGTACGAACTCCTGAGCTTTGAGGTCCCCAAGGATGTGACCATAGATACCGAGTACCTCCTCAAAAGGTACCACGGAAATTACCTCCTCAGGGTAAAGAAACTCGAGATAGCCTACTTTGAGAGCAGGGCTAAGGAGCAGAAGAGGATCTTCTATCCCGAGCTCTTTGCCTATCTAGATGTAAGAAACAGGTACGAGCACATGGACAGGTTCAGGGGAGAGGGAAACATAGTTCTAAGAGTCCCCCTCTTCGATGGGAAGACCTCCTTCTTCAGAGAGAGGAGCTTTCTCGACCTCAAGAGGGCGGTTGAGGTGGAGAGGAAGGATATAGAGGAGAGGGTCAAGAGGGATATACTCAGGGCACCCTACCTGTGGGAGGAGCTTTACGCCAAGTACCAGGAAGCAGTAGCTTACGATAGCTGGGCTCAGGAGAACCTGGACCTCTCACGCTC
>WFPN01000223.1 GCA_015487535.1 Aquificaceae bacterium | reverse complement strand
CTCCATGCCATGCTCATGATGGGGGTGGCGAGGTGGAAGGCACACCTCATGTATATCGCCGTGAGGCTCTTTGGTTGGACGAGGTGGAGAAGGTGAAAAGAGATCGTTTGAAGGCTGTCCTTGTCAGACATGAAGGGCTAAAACTCAGGCCTTACAGAGATACTGTAGGGAAACTTACCATCGGAGTAGGGAGAAACCTTGACGACAGGGGAATTACTAAAGACGAAGCTCTTTACATGCTCGAGAACGATATCCGCACGGCAGAAGAGGAGCTTGACCAGAGAATTCCCTGGTGGAGGGAGCTTGACGATGTGAGGCAGGAAGTTCTCCTCAACATGGCTTTCAATCTCGGGGTTCCTAAGCTTATGAAGTTTAAAAGGTTCCTCAAAGCTCTTAAGGAAGGAAACTACGGGCAAGCCTCAGATGAAATGCTTAACTCCCTCTGGGCCCAACAGGTAGGAAGGAGGGCGAAAGAGCTCGCCTTTGCGATGAGGAATGGAGAATACCCCTTTGATGTTCCTGAAGAGGAGGACAAGCTTCTTGAGTATCTGAACGAGAGGGTTTGGGATGAAGTTAACAAAGGCTGGTGAGGTTCTGAAAGAAAAGGACGGTAAGCTTTCCTTTGGGAGAGTGATGGGGACTATCCTTATCGTGTTTTACCTCATATGGGCAACCTACCTTACTTGGGAGACAAAACAGCTCGTAGACATCCCCTCAAACCTTGCCCTGCTGGTAGGAGCACTTTACGGAGTGAACAAACTTAGGGAGGCCTTGAGTGGTAGAGCTTCTTAGTGGTCTCAGGCTTGCAGTGCTTGGTGGAGTTCTGGCAGTCATTACAGGGCTCGGGCTGACGGCCTTTTACTACAAAGAGGAATCCGAAAAGCTCATGGACAAGGTCGAGGCCTTAAACACAGAGAACAAGGAGCTTGCCTACCAGATAGAGAACCTCTCCAAAGAATGCGATGCCACGATAAAGGCCCTGCAGGAAGGATGTTCTGAGAGGCTGAAGATAGAGAGGGAGCAGGCCCAAAGACAGCTCAGGGCCTGTAAAAAGCTCCTCGAGAGGAGGCAAAGGCTTGAGGACAAGCTTAGGGATATTGACAGGCTTTAGCTTACTGATTTTCGGATGTGCACAGAAGGTTGTAGAAAAGCCCGTTGTGGTAGAGAAGCCTGTTTACATCAAGCCTAAGATTCCTCCTCTTCCTAAGAGGCCTGAGATGGAAAAGGTAAGGTTTGAGAAGGTAGGAAAGTATTACTGCCTTACGAAAGAAGAAGCTAAGAAGCTCCTTAAGAACATCTACAAGCTCGACAACTATGCGAGGGAGCTGGAGGGGATATTGGAGGAGATGATAAGATGAATGTTCAGCTCCCTTACCTTGCTGAGAGTGGCTACTTCGAGGCTTACCAAAAGATGAGGCTAAATAGAAGAGCTTTGATCAACTACTGCCTTTATGTGAAGTCAAGGCTTATGCAGGTGATAGACGAGGAGGAGAACAGGAGGATGTGGGAATGGATCAGAAAAACCACTACGGGAGACAGCCATGGCACAGAAGGACACGCTTCACAGCAGGCTCGATCGGATTGAGAACGAAATTGTAAACCACAAGACCGACCTTGCAGAGCTCAGGACATCCCTCGGCCAGCTTGCGAGGGATATGCACGAGATCAAAGAAGCTTTGAAGGAGCTCGTGGACGTCTCGAAAAAGCAGGTCGAGCTCCAGGCAAAGCAGGACAGCTTTCAGATCGAGATCAAACATTTAACAGAATCCCTCAGGGGGATCGGCAAGAGGATAGACAACCTCGAGGTTCGGGTTCAGGGCATACAGGACAAGATGTCCTCGAGGACTTGGGACATCTTGAAGATATTCATCACATCCCTCGTTACAGCCATTCTCGCCGTGATTGGAAGTCGGTCGGTCTCCTGATATGCTCGACCCGAACATAGTCGAGGACATAGTGAGGAAAATAAAGAGGGGGGAGAGGATAGGCTATAAGACCGTCCAGAAGACCTACAGCGTATCCGAGAGGGAGGCGAGGTCTTACGTGTCGGTCGCCAAATACCTCGTGGAGAGGGAAGAGGAGGAGAGGAAGAGCATAGTTCGGAAGCAGATGACCTCCCTCAAGAGAAGGGAGGAGAAGGAGAGATTGCAGGAGGAGTTCTTTCTCAGTATGCTCGAAAGGGCCGTCCAGAGGTTCCCCGTCCCCAAGAGCATACAGTCTCCTCCTACGAAAATGAGGAGGGGAGGAGAAGAGATAGCTGTCATCCTGTGCTCAGATTGGCACATTGGGGAGGTAGTGAGGCCCGAGCAGGTCTCGAATGTGAACGAGTTCAATGAAACCATAGCGGCGGCGAGACTCGAGCTTTACGCCGAGAAGATAGCAGAGCTTTTAGAACTCCAGAGGCACTACACAACCATAAATAGGGCGGTCGTATGGCTCGGCGGTGACATGGTGAGCGGGATAATCCATCAGGAGCTCTTAGATACGGCCATCCTTCTTGCGGTTGAGCAGACGGCTTTGGCAGGGTATCTCATGGCTCAGCTCATAGCAGAGGTATCGACCCTCTTCAAGGAAGTAATAGTCATCACAACCGTGGGGAACCACGGGAGGCTCTCGAAGAAAAAGACATTTAAGACCCACACTATAAACAACCTCGACTATGTGGCTTACCAGATCTGCGCCTTCGCCCTTAGGAACTACAAGCACATCAAGTTTGTGGTCGATACTTCCATCTTCAGGTACACGGACATATTCGGCTGGAGGTTCGTCTTTTCCCACGGGGACGAGACCAAGTCTTGGATGCAGATACCCTTTTACGGCCTTCGGAGGGACTTTGCTGCAAAGCAGGCGATAAACGTGTATGTGCACAGCGGGGGAGACCTCACTAAGGCAGTCCAGCCTGTAAACTACAAAGTCGTGGGGCACTTCCACACGACTGGGATAATCCCGGACAATCTCGGCTTCATAATCATGAACGGGTCCCTCAAGGGGGTCGATGAGTTCAGCTTCAAAAAGGGGCTAATCAGTAGGCCCTCTCAGTTCTTCTTCGGGGTTCACAGGGGAGAAGGGGTTACGTTCAACTATCCTGTGTGGCTTGACAAAGACCGCAAGTCTGTCGAGAGGAGGGAACCCTCGAGGTACGAGATAGCGGTTCCCGATGTGTGGGCCAACATGGAGGTATAGATCTGGGTTGATTTTGAGGAAAGGGTGAATTACCATCATAGAAGGATGGGAAGGGCTGTAAAAGCAAAAAGGCTTTCTCTTGAGGAGATTTTCAGAATGGCTAAAAGCCCTGAGGATATTGAAAAGCTTTTGCTCGAACATGGCTATGTAACAAGGAAAGGGCTGAGGGAGGCGGATAGGCTTGTAAAGGAAAGGATTAACCTTCTGAAGAGGCTCAAGTGATGAAGTACCTGACCGTAGAAGATGTGCTTGAGTTGTACTCAAGAATATTCATTAACCTTGGCGGTAGAGTAGGGCTTAGAGATGTAGCTCTTCTTGAAAGCGCTGTAAATAAGCCTAAGGCTTCCTTCGGAGGCCATGATCTTTATGAGGGGGTAGTAGTTAAGGCTGTAGTGCTTTGCGAAGCTATAATCAAAAATCACCCTTTTATAGACGGAAACAAAAGAGTGGGGATTATGGCTATGCTTAGGTTTTTGGAGATAAACGGTTATGATACATCAAAGATCCCAGATGACGTCTTGTACAATATAGCCGTAGGGTTTGCTAAGGGTTCTCTCGATCGGGAAGAAGCTGCAAGTATGCTTGAGCGTTTTTTGTTTGAGCACGTAGAGGATTACGCTTCATATGTCGAGGAAGTCCTGTCCGAGTACACGAAAACGCTTTCGTGTCAGAAAAATGTCAGAAATTCAGAATGGGTTTTCTCGAATGCTTGATAAACAAGGGGTCGAATATAGTCAAAAGTGGCGTGTGCAGACTGCAAATCCCTTCTACGGCGGTTCGAATCCGCCCGTCGCCTCTATGAAAGAATGAAGAGATACCTCGTTTGGGGGCTCGGGAAGAGCGGTCGTGCCGCCGTACAGCTTCTCAGGGAGAAGGGTTGCGAGGTTTACTCTGGAGACGACGCGAGGGGGGACAGGTGGGAAGAGTTTATAGATCTCGTGGACACTATAGTTCTATCTCCGGGCATACCACCGAGACACCCCCTCTGGAAGGAAGCTCTGAGGAAGGAAATAGAAGTTATCGGTGAGCTGGAGCTCGCCTGGAGGTTCTTCAAAGGCAGGACTGTCGCCATAACGGGAACGGACGGCAAGTCAACAACGACCAGGCTCATTTACCTGATGCTCTCTAAAAAGTTCCCAAAGACGTATGAGGCCGGGAACGCTGGCACGCCCCTATCTGAGGTGGTTCTCAAAGATCCTGGCGCCCTCGCGGTGGTCGAGGTATCCTCCTTCCAGGGGAAGACCCTTTCCACATTCAGACCTGTGGTGGGAGCCTTCCTCAACTTCTCCCAGGACCATCTCGACTGGCACCCGAGCATGGAGGACTACCTGCTAAGCAAGCACAACATCTTCAGAAGGCAGAGGGAAGAGGATCTGTTCGTAGAGGTCCTCGACCAGGAAGAGATCCTCAGGACGCCGACGGAAGCCAGGCGGATTAACCTGCGAAGGGAGGTAGAGATCAGAAACGGAGAGGTTCTCTTTCAGGGCGAGAAGCTCTTCGAGACGACGGACCTGAACCTGAGAGGAGAACACAACCTCAGGAATGCCGTAACCGCGAGCGTCATAGCCAGATCTATGGGAGTGCCTGCCGAGGCCATAAGGGAGACCCTCCAGAGCTTTAGAGGACTTCCCTTCAGGATGGAGCTTGTCGCCACATTCGGGGGAGTGGAGATCTACAACGACTCCAAGTCCACAACGCCCAACTCTTTAAAGGTGGCGCTCGAGAGCTTTCCGGATCAGAGCGTAATCCTGATAGCGGGTGGGAAGGATAAGGGAGCGGACTTTTCCCCTCTCAAGGAGCTCGTCCAGCGTAAGGCGAAGTTCGCCCTCCTTATAGGCGAGACGAGGGAAGCTATGAGGACCGCCTTCGGCGGTGGTTCCAACATAAAAACCAAGAACTCCCTAGAGGACGCTATCGATGAGGCCCTCCACTTGGCAAGATCTGGGGACTTCATACTCTTCTCACCGGGATGCTCCTCCTTCGACATGTTCTCAAGCTATGTGGAGAGGGGCGAGGTCTTTAACAGGCTCGTTATAGAGCGTTGTAAACTATAAGTATGTCAGAGCTGGGGAAGATCCTGATCTTCTTCGGTATCCTGATGGTGGTTCTTGGTCTTTTGCTTATGTTCTTTGAAAGGCTTCCCCTCGGACTTGGGAAACTTCCCGGAGATATAGTGATAAAGAAGGATAACTTCGTCTTCTACTTTCCCATAGTGACCTCTATACTTCTCAGCGTTCTTTTGACCCTTCTTCTCAACCTGCTTTTCTCGCTGAAGAGGTAGCCCTGCGCTCCCTGTATATCTTTGAGAGAACCCCGTTTACAAACCTGGCCGCCTTCCTGTCTGCGTACTTCTTAACCAGATCTATGTAGTCGTTGAACGCCCTCCCCGGATCCGGAGGGTTTAGGTATAGAAGCTCAGCTACCCCTAGCCTAAGCGCGTTCCTCTCTATATATCCGAGCCTATCTAGGCTCCAGTCCTCGGAGTACTCGGATATAAGGGAGTCTATCTCCGGAAGTCTCTCCTTGACAGTTCCTATCAGTCCCTCCATATAACCCTTTATGTCTCTATTCTTTATCCCCTTCTCCTCCACGTACTCCTTAAAAACCTTATCTATAGAGTCCCCCCTTATGTCCCACCTGTAAAGCACCAGGAGGCTGTTCTCTCTGGCCTTCTTTCTGAACCTCATACCTATCGACCGAGCTTCCTGAAGAGGTTCGCCATCTCTATCGCGGACAAGGCAGCCTCCCAACCTTTGTTCCCCATCTTGGTTCCCGCCCTCTCCACGGCCTGTTCTAGTGTGTCGGCGGTTATTATCCCGAAAGAAACAGGCTTGCCCGCCTCTATGGCAAGGTTGGCTATACCCTTCGACACCTCGGAGGCTATGTACTCGAAGTGAGGCGTGCTACCCCTTATGAGAACACCGAGAGCTATGATCGCGTCTATATCCTCTCGCTCCACGAACTTCTTTACCGCTACGGGTATCTCCCACGAACCCGGGACCCTTGCAAGCTCTATGTTTTCCTCCGAGCTTCCATGCCTAAGTATGCAGTCGATGGCCCCTTCGACGAGCCTGTCCACAAGCATGTGGTTGAACCTGGAGGCCACTATCGCAAACCTTAAACCTTCCGCCTTCAGTTCTCCCTCGTATGTCTTCATAGTGTTTTAATTATAGTCCCAAAAAGCTCTCTGAAGGTCCACTTTCCCCTTATTTGACACAAGTCATAACAAATTTCTTATATATGAATATCCTTATAATCTGAAAACTGAAGGAGGTATTGGCGATGGCGCTGATAAAGGAATTTCCACCCGACGGGGTGGTTACCATAAACAGGGTTATCCTCAAGCCGGAGTACACCGTCGAGGATCTTGAAGAGAGGGTTGCCGAACTTTGTGAACACGTGAAGACGTTCCACTCCATAGACGGGTTCATAGGTGGCTTTGTCCTAATGAACGCCGGAATGATATCCAAGGAGGGTTCGACGGTTGAGGACAAGGAGGTCTCCCCGCTGAAAGACAAGGAGGCCCTGATAGTTACCTTCTGGACCTCTTTCGAACAGCACGAGAAGTCCCACCAGAGCCCTGAGTTCCAGAGACTATTTGAGAGGGTTCTCGAGCTCTGTGAGAACGGAAACGAGGAGATAGCCTACACCATGCTGTGGCAGGGTAAGGCTTACGATCCTGAAACAGCTAAGAAGGCTATAGAAGCCAAGAAGAAGTTCGCCTCCTGCGAAAGCTGCTGACCCCTCCATGGCTCGCCCCTCCCCTCCCCCTCCCTCCTTTTAACTTTTTCAAGTCCAACTATGACAAGAGTGCTATCTTAAATAGCGTCAGAGATTAAATTGAAAACAGGAAAGGGGGTGTGTCATGGACAGAAGGGACTTCTTTAAGATGGGAGCTCTTACCC
>WFPN01000222.1 GCA_015487535.1 Aquificaceae bacterium | reverse complement strand
CGCCCTGCACCAGGAGATGCAGGGATACGTAAGGGTTTCCCCCAGGAACAGCAACGTCAAGCTCTGCTGGGGAACCGGAAACAAGCGGAAGTGTGCTGATTGATCAGGAGGTTGTGAGATGAATATCCTTTCCCGAGGGCTCCTCGCCCTCGCTTCCTTACTTCTCATAGGGGTATTTTTCGTTCCCCTTTGGAAGATAACCCTCGAGGCTCCCCAGTATCCCGAAGGTCTGGGGATGCTGATATGGGTGAACGACATAACAGGTGAAAAGCCCCACGACCTGTACAACATCAACCTACTGAACCACTACATAGGCATGAAGTTTATAGAGCCTGAGAAGATCCCCGAGCTGAAGATAATGCCCTTCGTCTTCGGCTTCTTCATACTCTTCGGCCTATTCGGGGCCATCACAGGGAGCAGGAAGGTTCTAACAGCCTGGGTAGTTCTCTTTATAGTGTTCGGAGTGCTGGGCATATTGGATTTCTACCGATGGGAGTATGATTACGGACACAACCTTAACCCCAACGCTCCGCTGAAGATACCCGGTCTCGCATACCAGCCTCCTCTGATAGGCTGTAAGACCCTCCTGAATATGCACGCCTGCTCCTGGCCGGACCTTGGGACCTACATAGCCCTTGCGTCCCTGGTTCTTGGAGTACTGGCCTTCTTGGTAAGCAAGCTTACCCCCGCACCTTCTTACCGGGCGGCAGAGGCATGAGAGCCCTTCTGCTCCTTCTGCCCCTCCTTTTTTTAACGATCGCCTGTGAGACTAGGCCTACACCGGAGCCCATAGAGTACGGCAAGGACTCCTGCGAGTTCTGCAGGATGATAATAGCGGACGCCGGGTTCGCCGCGGAGCTGAAGACTAAAAAGGGTAAGGTTTACAAGTTCGACTCGATAGAGTGCCTGGCCGCCTTCGTCCTCAGCGGCAGGGTTCCGAAGGAAGAGATCCTCGCCATGTGGGTCTCGGACTTCGCCCACAAGGGCAGGCTCATCAGGGTAGAGAAGGCGAAGTTCCTCGTGAGCGACAGGTTGAGAAGCCCCATGGGGCTTAACATATCCGCCTACGAGAGTGAGGAGGATCTGAAAACCGCCTTCAGAAACTTCGGAGGTAAGATACTCACCTGGGAGGAGGTCCTCAGGTACGTGGGAGAGAAATGGAAGGACAGGCTATCAGGGGCGCGCTGATACACGCCATACTGCTGGTTCTGGCAGGCATCACCTTCGGTGCTACCTACGAGGTGTGTCCAAACTGCCCTCTTAAAAGTGTAAAGAAGGCCCTCGAGATGGCCTCGGACGGAGATACGGTGCTGGTGAAGGGAGGGGTTTACAGGGAGGGGGCCCTGGTGATAAAGAGGAGTATAAGACTCATCGGGGAGGACAGGCCCATCCTCGACGGGGAGGGCAAGTACGAGGTTCTGAAGGTAGAAGCGGACAACGTAGTGGTAGAAGGCTTCAGGATAGTGAACTCCGGCAGGAGCGACATAGAGGACATAGCGGGCATAAAGGTTGAGAACTCGAAGGGATGCGTTATCAGAAACAACATACTGGAGAACAACTTCTGGGCTATATTCCTTGCGAACGTTGAAAACTGCAGGGTGGAGGGTAACAAGATAAGGGGGCCCTTCAAGGTCGGGGAGGCGTACTCCGGGAACGGCATACACATATGGCACGCGAGGAACGTCGTGGTTAAGGGAAACCGCATAACGGGGCACAGGGACGGGATATACTTCGAGTTCGTGGAGGACAGTCTCATAGAGGAGAACGTATCTGAGGGGAACTGGAGGTACGGGCTCCACTTCATGTTCTCCCACCGCGACAGGTACGTGAACAACACCTTCAGGAACAACGGGGTCGGCGTTGCGGTCATGTACACTAAGAAGGTCCTTATGGAAGGAAACAGGTTCGAGGAGAACTGGGGAGGATCCTCCTACGGGCTCCTCCTAAAGGCTATAGACGACAGCGTGGTCAGGCACAACCTTTTTGTTAGAAACACCGCAGGGATACTGATGGACGAGTGCCAGAGGACACGGATAGAGGAGAACGACTTTATAGAGAACGGCTGGGCCCTCAGGATATGGGCAAACTCCTGGGACAACGTGATAACGAGAAACAACTTCTTGGGCAACACCTTCGACGTTGCCACCAACAGCACGATGAACCCGAACAGAATTGAAGAAAACTACTGGAGCTACTACAAGGGTTACGACCTGAACAGGGACGGTGTGGGGGACGTTCCCTACAGACCCGTGAAGCTCTTCTCTTACATAGTTGAGAACAATCCCTCCGCCATCATTCTATTAAAGAGCTTCTTCGTGGAGATACTGAACGTGGTTGAGGAAACTATCCCGGCTATAATCTCCGTATCCGTTGCAGACAACAAACCCCTGATGAGGAAGGTAGATTGGCGGAGATAGAGATAAGAGGTCTGGAGAAGAGCTACGGTAAGAACAGGGTCCTGAAAGGCATAGACCTCGATATAAACTCCGGGGAGATAACAGCCATCTTAGGCCCGAACGCCTCGGGGAAGACAACCCTCCTGAAGTGCATACTGGGTCTCGTGATCCCGAGTAGGGGAGAGATAAAGGTGAAGGGTAAGAATGTGAGCGAAGGCTACGATTACAAGAGGTTCATCGGATACATGCCCCAGGAGCCGAGCTTTCCGGAGAACCTGACCCCCGAGGAGCTCATCGGGTTAATATCCAACATAAGGGGGGCTTACCCCAAGGAGAGCATAGAGAGACTGGCGGAGCTGTTCAGGGTAAAGGGCTTCTTTAGAAAACAGATACGGTCCCTGTCCGGCGGGACCAAGCAGAAGGTAAGCGCCATAATAGCCCTCGCCTTTAACCCCGATATCCTTATACTGGATGAGCCCACGGTGGGCCTGGATCCGGTTTCTAGCTCAAAGCTCAAGGAGGAGATAATCGGGAAAAAGAAGGAAGGGAAGACAGTTCTCCTGACCTCCCACATAATGAGCGAGGTGGAGGAGCTCGCCGACAGAGTCGTACTGCTCATAGAGGGCAGCATGAGGATAGACAGCTCGGTACAGAAGCTAAAGGAGGAGACGGGTGAGAGCAAACTCGAGAGGGCGATAGCCAAGCTCATGGAGGAAGGCCTTGGGTGAGATCCTCAAGCTCCTGAGCACAGACATAAGGAACCTGGTCCGCATAAGGTGGCTCTGGTTTTACCTGCTGGCGCTCGCCTGCGGTAGCGCCCTCTTCCTTTACATGAGCGGTGATCTTGACAGGGTTATCCTGAGTCTCCTGAACGTAACGCT
>WFPN01000221.1 GCA_015487535.1 Aquificaceae bacterium | reverse complement strand
AGCGGGAGAGGCGATAACGAAGACGAGGATATTCGTTGGCTTTGGAGGGGAAGCTTACTCCGGAGGAGACGCGAAGGGATACATGTCCCTGAGGATAGAGCCTGACAAGAGGACCTACTACCTGCTAGAGGTAGTGGGAGACTCGAGGGGAAGGGTATATACGGAGCAGATCGTGGGTGGCGACGAGATCGTGAAGAAGGAGTTCAAGCCGGAGTTTACCCTCCAGATAGCTAAGAAGTTCTTTATCTCTGAAGATAAGTACTTTGCAATCAGAGCTGGCCTGAAGGAATCGACGGGAGGCGTCGGTTTAGATTTCTCTCCCTACGAAAGGGTAAAGCTCTACTCCGATATATGGGACACAGGTAGAAAGGACAGGCCAGGGGAGGATGATCTGAAGCCCAACCTCCAGGTAGGCCTCCAGTTTAGGATAAAGGGGCCGCTTTACACACGCTTCGGTGGAGACGATCTGTTGAACGATAAGCTCAGGGGAGCTTTCGTAGGGGCAGGTCTTGAGTTCTCTGAGGAGTACCTGAAGTACCTTCTGGGTGGATTGGGCCTACCTTTTCCCTGATTTGTATTTTAATTTATATGAGGAGAGCCATGTTTAAAGATCAGATAAGAAACCTGTACAGGGTAAACCTAAACTTAAAGGGTGATGAGACACTACTCGTATTTACCGACAACGAGAAGGATTACCTTATAGATCTCTTACCTGAGTTTGTAGAAGTTGCCCTTGAGATAACCCCAAGAGTTAAAAGCCTCTCATACAAATCCACAAAGGTCCACGGAAGTGAACCTCCCGAGGAGCTCTGGGAACTGACCTTCGGTCAGGAGGCTGTGCGGGAGCTTAAAGAGAGGGGACTCCTCGATAAGGTACTGAGGAAGGAGAGCTACCCTCAAGAGGAGGTTGAAGGCATACTGAAGGAGAAGGCTGAGGATGTTCCCAACGTTATAGTTGCCTTTCCCTATTACTCCACCACACACACCTTCTACAGAAAGGTTTTAACCGAGGTTTTCGGCGCAAGGTACGCTTCCATGCCCCTCTTCGATCCATCCATGTTCCTGACCTCGATGGATGTTGACTGGGAGTACGTGGCCAAGCTGAGTAGAGATATAGCCGAGATACTTACCGAGGCCGAGTGGGTTCACGTGAAATCCGAGTACGGGACCGACATAGAGTTCTCGGTGAGCGGCAGGAAAGGTATAGCAGATACGGGGCTCTTCCACGAGCCGGGAGACTTCGGCAACCTGCCTGCTGGGGAGGCTTTCGTAGCCCCCGTTGAGAAGGAAGCCTACGGTAAGCTCGTCATACTATACGCCCCGGATAGAGAGCTGGAGAGGCCCCTGACGCTGAAGTTCATAGACGGGGGCGTGGAGAGTATAGAGGGTTTTGAGGATTACAGGTACTTTATAGAGGATATATTTAAGAGGATGCCAGAGGCGAGGTACATAGCCGAGTTCGGAGTTGGAACGAATCCCAAGGCCTCACGCCCCGATAACCTTCTCGAAGCGGAAAAGATCCTGGGAACTGTCCACATAGCCATAGGTGACAACCACACCTTCGGCGGTTTAAACAAGGTCGGTTTTCATACCGATTACGTCGTTTTCAAACCTACAGTCCTTATAGGAGGAAGAGGATGGGAAAAAAAGTTGCTTCTGAAAGGAAAACTCCAGAAGATATAAAGCTCGATTTCATAAAGAAGGTCCACCTCTTCGAGGATCTAAACCAGGACGAACTCCGGGAAGCTGTAAAGTACATGACCATAAAGGATTACGACAAGGGTGATTACCTCTTCTTCGAGGAAGACGCCGAGCCGGGCATATTCATACTGGTGGATGGTCTTGTGAAACTTATAAAGGAGACCCAAGACGGTAAAACCATAATAGTTAGGCTTGTGTTCCCCGGCGACGTTTTCGGCTGGATAGAGTGGGGGAAGACGGCCCCCAAGAGTACATATACGGCGATGGCGGTCCTGAAATCTAAAGTTCTCTACATATCGAACAAGGATTTTATAAACCTGGCCATAAAGTACCCTGCGGTTGCCATAAAGATGACCTGCGACGCTACCGCCAACCTCCTCCAGACTTACGAGATACTAAAGAGCATAGCCTCAGGAAGGGTGGAGGAGAGGATAGCCAAAGTCCTCTTAGAGCTCGCCGACAGGATAGGTATAAAGAAGGACGGGAAGATCATAATAAGGCTCCCTCTGACCAGACAGGATATAGCTGAGATGACGGGAACTACCGTCGAAACTGCGATAAGGGTGATGAGCCGATGGAAGAAGCAGGGGATAATCAACACGGAGCGTGGATACATAGAGATACTAGACCGTAGAGAGTTGGAGAAGCTTTTGGTATAAAATAGGAAAGCATGAGAAGGTTTCTCCCTATACTAATCCTCATACCGCTCCTTTTGAGTATGTCCGAACCTGCAAGCGTTCCCCCCGAGATGAAGAATCTAAGGGCTAAGGTGGTGGACAGAAAGGGGGTTGAGCACCAGCTAAGGGGTCTCGTGTGCAACCAGGGCGGCACGGTGAAGTTCAAGAAGGGAACGGTGGACTACACCCTCTCCCTTTCATCTATAAGGACGATCGAGGTCTTGGAAGAGGAGGAGGGAAGTGTCAGGGTCAGGGTGAAGCTGAAGGACGGTAAAGAGGAGGTCTTTAACCTTCCCTCCTCTACAAGGTGCACTGCCGATTCGGATGTTGGCAGTGTGAGCTTTTACATTAACGAGATCAGAAGCGTAGAGCTCTCCCAAGGAGAAGAGAGATGAAAAGATTCCTTCTGCCTCTGCTCGCCGGAACGTTCTTTTTCGCAGGCTTCTTAGCTGGAGCTTCCAAATCGCCAACCGAGGAGGACGAGTATTCTTACCTAAAGCTATTCACCGACGTTCTGAAGATAGTTAAGGAGAACTACGTTGAAGAGCCGAAGATAAAGGATCTCATATACGGAGCGCTGAGCGGTATGGT
>WFPN01000220.1 GCA_015487535.1 Aquificaceae bacterium | reverse complement strand
GTTCAGATAAGTTTCCTGCTGTCCAGCGAAGGATGCGTCCGGTAGGTCCTCAGCGGTTGCCGACGATCTCACGGCTACATCGACCGCATGGGTTTTGTATCTCTCGGAGAGCTTGTCGTAGTACTCCTTTATGAGATCCTCTATCTCGGGGGGGAACTCCCCGCCCTTTATGAGCTCCCTTATCCTGTATCCTCTTCTGGACAGGTCTGATATATCGTTTACGTCGAGCCCCTTTAGAGTTTCCCTGATCTTATCCTTCAGGTTGTTGTAGTCCAGGAACTTGTAATAAGCCGTGGATGTTACCACGAACCCGTAGGGTATGTTTATACCAAGGGGGCTGAGGTTCTTTATCATCTCCCCTAAGGAGGCGTTCTTACCCCCGGCTACGGGTATGTCCTCGATGGTGAGCTCATCGAGCCAGAGAACGTAGGCATCTTTCTTCATCAGGAAACCTCCTTAAAAAGGACCTCGCTGAAGTCTGCGATCCTATTAAAAAGAAGTTGTGTCCTCTTCAGAAGGGAGAGCCTGTTCTTCCTTATGTTCTCATCCTTGTCCATTATCAGGACGTTGTCGAACAGGGCATCTATACGTTTTTTAAGCTCCAAGAGATCCTGTATGGTTAACCTCTCCCTTCCCTCGAGATCCCTTAACGCTCCCCAGAGCTCAAACTCCTCCTTCTCCTTGAAAAGTTCTTCTTTCACCTCGGAGCTCTCCCACCCTTTGGGTAATATTTTAACAACCCTCCTGTAGGCCTCGCACACGTCCGTGAACTCATCACTGTTCCTGGCCCCGCTCAGTTCTTTAACCCTCTCGATAATCACCAGGGGCCTGAGTGCGCTGTGAACGGCCAAGACCGCCCTGACTATGTCGTAGCCCAAGTTTTCCAGGTAGGATTCGAGCCTCTGGGCCAGGAACCTCTCCAGCTCCTCCGTGTTTTCCACCTTACCGTAAACGGGAAATATATCTCTGAGATCTATATCCCAGCCCCTTGACTCAAGGATCCTGAAGATCCCGAAAGCTGAGCGTCTGAGACCGTAGGGGTCAGAACTACCCTTTGGGATCTCACCCGCCGAGAAGAAAGAGATCAGATCGTCTATCTTGTCCGCAATCGAGAGGAGTGCCCCAGTGAAAGTCCCGGGCAGCTCGTCCTCTGGGCCTTTGGGCTTGTATTGCTCATATAGAGCGAGGGCTACCTCCTCGTCCTCGCCCTGCTTCAGCGCGTACACGTACCCCATGTAGCCCTGGAGCTCGTCCAGCTCCTTCACCATCTCGGTAAGGAGGTCTGCTTTGGAAAGGTGGGCTGCCCTGATGACTTTACCCTTCTGGTCCTCACTGCATCCAACAAGCTCGCAGAGCTTCTCCGAAACCATCTTTAGCCTTTCCACCTTATCGAGGACCGTACCTATCTTGGGATGGATCAGTATCCCGGAAAGCTTTGGAACAAGATCATCAAGCCTGTTCTTCAGGTCCTCACGGTAGAAGAAGAGGGCGTCCTCCAAGCGGGCTCTAAGGACCTTCTCGTACCCCCTCCTTATCAGGTCAGTCTTCGGCTCGTTGTTGCTCACACCTATAAAGAGATTGGTTAGCTTGCCCTCCTTAGATACGCAGAAGAACCTCTGGTGATGGGCGGCGACGGTGATTATAACTTTCTCCGGGAGCTCGAGGAACCTCTCCTCGAACCTCCCTAGAACCGGGAAGGGATACTCGACTAGGTTGGTCACCTCCTCCACCAGGCCCTCCGGGTACTCCACCTTACCACCGTGGGATTTTACGATCTCCTCTATTCCATCGAGAACCGTCCTCCTCCTCTTCTCTATCTGCGGAATTACCCGGTTCTCCTCAAGGACCTTCAGGTAATCCGAGGCCTCTTCAAGTTCTACCCAGCCACCGGAGAGGAACCTGTGGCCCTGTGTTCTTCTCCCGGCCTTAAGATCACCGAACCTGAGGTCGAGCACATCGCTGCCGTAAAGGGCGAGGAGCCACCTTATAGGCCTCGAGAAGGTCATTTTTTTGGACGAGGTC
>WFPN01000219.1 GCA_015487535.1 Aquificaceae bacterium | reverse complement strand
GATATCCTTTTTCTCGGGTATGTCTATCGTAGGGTCGTATTGATTATCATCAGGTAGAGATAACTGCCCTTCATCTG
This sequence comes from Aquificaceae bacterium, assembly GCA_015487535.1. Classification (GTDB taxonomy): domain Bacteria; phylum Aquificota; class Aquificia; order Aquificales; family Aquificaceae; genus Hydrogenivirga. The sequence goes on along the minus strand of WFPN01000219.1, from coordinate 5,801 downwards.
TTTGGGACTGGGTATTACCCTGCTGATCCTTGGAAACGGTCTCGGCGGTAGTCTGGCCTGTTTGAGTGTCCTCAATCGTAACGCTATCCCCAGCCTCGGCAGGTATAGGGAAAGCGTCAGTGTATCCTGGATCGTCAGCAACAGGATATGCTTCAACAGGAAGAGAAGAAATATTAGGAAGCAATCGGGAAAACTCATAATCAAGATCCACAGGAGCAGGAAGAGGAGAAGAACAGTCAGGAAGTGTAGCTAGCTGAGAAGCGTATGACTCAGTAACATAAGTGTCAAAATACTGAGATCGAACCGTCCCATCAGAAAATTCAAACCTCACAGTTCCGATCATACGCACACCGCACAAAGTACCTTGAGGACAGGTTAGAGTAGTGTAAGATCCAGAAATACTATTTGTAGCATAATCATACGTAAAAGAAGTAGCGGCCGGAAGAGAACAAGGAGTAGAAGCATTAGCAGGACAGAGATAGTATTGCGAATTAAGAGTTAAACCATCAGCACATACACGAGAAACTGAGACCGGAGCATTTATAACAGGAATTACAGAAGTCCCAGAAGAGGAGTTCTCCTCAAGTGAAGCTATACGCTGGAACTCCGAGAGAAGATAAGAACCACCTATATAAAGAACGGCAGTAGAAAGAGGCAATTTCAACTTAGAAAATGTGGGCTTACCTGCACTTTTCCAAGACTGATATATCGATTTCAGCCGTGCAACCGAAAAAGGAAGTGAGACACGAATGACCTTAGAACCCCAGACGAGAACCCGGGAGAGTAAAACGGCTCCACTTACCACCTGCCCATTAGCCGGTTGATGAGCAGGAGGCAAGAGGAGGAAAAAGAGGAGCAAGAGGGCAAGGACGCCCCGCCCTCTTCTCATGTTTAGCTCCTATTAGCGAGCTTGATGCCCTTCCTAACCACTATCATGGTCACGAGGGCACCGATAATAGAACCAGCCAAGCCCCAGACAGCAGAAAGGTTGGGCTGAATACCGGAGAAATCAGGCCCCGTAGTTTGGGCCATAGCAAGGCCGGTAAGGGCAAGGGTAGAAGCTAAGAGCTTCCTCATGATGCACACCTCCCTTAAGAGTTTTATGGGATGGCCACCCCACGCTAACATCAGTTAGAAGCTCCTATAATGGCGTAGCTAAGGAGAAGTCCGCATATAGCCCCGGCAAAGGCTAAAAGGAGAGTCCAATCGGCCTGAGATATGGGTATAGGCTCAGCTATCCCATCTCCGTTGTAATCGTATGTCAGGCAAGACTGATAGCAGGAGGGATAAGTCAAATGCCAGGTTCCTTTCCAGTCGCAGTAATAAAGTATCCGCCCGAAAGAATTATAAGTCTCCTTACAGTAACTACTCATGCCCTACTCACCAACCTTATGGGAATGGCTATAAACCAAGCTATAAGCCCGAAGTAAAGGACTACCGAAAAGAAGTAATCAAAGGCAGGTTCCCCGAGTATGTGAAGGACGGGGAAGGTAGAGGGCATTACTTCTTAACCCCCTTAAGAACTTCATCGATACGGGAGGCTATTTCCTCAGCTTTCCCGTTGCCCGCTTCATATCTCTTAACCGAGAAGGTAGCTCTTGGAGTAGGAACCACATCGAGAAGGGAACCCTCCTGAACGAGAGCCACTTTATCGTTGGGAACTATGACCTTAAGACTCATAAGCTCGGATTGACCCTCGACCAGAACGATGAGGTTAGCTATGTAAGAGTCTCCGGACTGAGCAGGAGTCAGATCCCCGACAGAAGCGATCCTTACCTTCATAATCCTCACCTCCAAGCAAAATTTTTTTAAGGGATATGAAAGAGTTAGGGCAGGGCAAGAGGGATAGACCTAAAGATAGGACTTGACTTTATAATGAATTGCTATGAGAACGGTTGACGTCAGCTCTAAGCCCGAGACACTCAGGAGCGCGAGCGCATACGGAAGGATAAGATTAAAACCTGAAACGGTGAAGCTGATAAGGGAGAAGAAGCTCCCGAAAGGAGACCTCGTGGAGGCTACAAGGCTCACGGGCATATTCGGAGCAAAGAGGACGGGCGAGATCTTACCCTTCTGCCATCCCATATCCATCGATTTTGTCGAGGTCGAGGTAAAGGTAAACGACGACAACGTAGAGGTCCGCTCCAAGGTGGTCGGGATAGCGAGGACGGGGTACGAGATGGAGGCCCTCACGGCCGTGAGCACCGCCCTTCTGAACGTTTACGATATGTGCAAGGGTTTTGACGAGAGCATGGTCATAGAGGAGATAAGGCTCACCGAAAAGAGCGGCGGAAAGTCCGACTGGAAAAGGGATCTCAAGGGTGTGAAGGTAAACGTGCTATCCCCTGACGAAGAACTGAAAAAACTGACGCTCTCGTATCTAACGGATTTAGGGGCCCTCGAGTCGAGGGACGCCGATCTGTTAGTTGTTATAGGAGAGCCTTACGAACTCGAGGATGAGATAAGATCTCTCGAATGCGTGGTTGCCCTGTACGACTTTAGGAAAAACCCGACCCTTGTGGGAGAAGAGATCAGGATCGGTAGGGACAAGGATGGAACCCTTGTGCTCCTGATGCCCAGGATAGAGGAGAAGATAAGGAACTTCTTCGAGACCTTCGGGGCTCTGCTCGGGAGTCTTGTATGAAGAGGTTCGTCCTCTGTATAACCGGTGCGAGCGGTAGCATATACGGGTACAGGCTCCTTGAGGAACTCTCTAAGAGGGGCAGTGTTGATGCGGTGGTTTCGAGCGCGGGAGCTACTGTCCTTAAGGAGGAGATGGACAAGACCCTGAAAGAACTGAAGGCGGAGTTCCCCGAGGTAAATTTCTACGGGGAAAGGGAGCTCACCGCCCCCATAGCTAGCGGGTCAGTCCTTACGGGCTACGAAGCCGTCTTGATAGCGCCCTGCTCGATGAGCACCTTAGCCAGCGTTGCAAACGGTGTGAATATTAACTTGATCCACAGGATCTGCGAGGTAGCCTTAAAGGAAAGGGTTAAGCTCGTGCTGCTGGTGAGAGAGATGCCCTACTCGAGGGTTCATCTGGAGAACATGCTGAGGGCCACGGAAGCGGGTGCGGTTGTAGTTCCGGCAAGCCCCGGATTCTATCACAGGCCGGGGAGCATGGATGATCTGATAAACTTTGTGGTGGGCAAGGTTCTCGATCTTGTGGGTGTAGAGCACGACCTCTACAGGAGGTGGAAAGGAGGAGGGAGATGAGGCTCCTGTTGATACTTTTCCTTCTCTTCGGGCTTCCCTTCTCCGCCGAGGAGGCGGGAGAGGTGGTCAAGAAACAGGGCAGGGTGAAGCTATACAGGGAAGGGTCTCTTTCGGGGAAGCTCCTGATCGAACTTCCCGAGCCCCTTTACGTAAAAGACATACTCAAGACGGACTACGGCTCGATGGCCTTTGTCAGGCTCTCGGGGGTTAACAAGCTGGTCCTTATGGAGAACAGCATCCTATACATAGAGGGGATAGACAGGATAAACTTCGAGGAGGGCAAGGTGATCTTCCAGATAAGGAAGAGGGGAGAGAGCCGGGGGCTCAAGGTCAGGGTCCGCTCGGTGATAATAGGGGTTAAGGGAACGAGATTTCTCGTCTCCGCAGAGGGGGACAGGATAGGCATATACCTCAAGGAGGGCCATCTTTCCGTGAGGAAGATGGTGGGTGAGTTCATAAGGTACAGGAAGAGGGAAGAGGAGGCCTTCGAGGAGTTCAGGAGGGAGGTGGAGGAAGGCATAAGAAGGGAGAGGGAGGAGTATGAGGAGTTCAAGAGGGAGACGGAGAGGGAGTTCAGAGAGTTCGTCAAGGAGTTCGAGCTCGGACCGGGTAAGGCGGTTATGATAGTGGGGAGCGAGGTAAGGGATATAGAGATACCGCCGGAGGTGGAGGGGGAGTTTAAACTCCTCGATATGTTTTAATATTTCCTTCCATGGATCGTTCCCTGCTTGTAATCGGTGTGGGTTTCATGGGAGGGTCCTTTGCGCTCGCCATCAGGAGGGGAGGTTTCGAAGGTCCCATATACGGTATAGATATAAACCCCGCAAGCATAGAGAAAGCAAAGGAGCTCGGCGTTATAGACGGGGGCTCCACCAGGTTGGAGGAGATAGGCAGGTTCTCTCCGGATATAGTTGTTCTCGCCTCACCCGTGAGAACGTTCGTAGGGATAGCAAAGGGAATAAGGCCTCATCTTAAGGAGAACGCGCTGATAACGGATCTAGGGAGCGTGAAGGGAAATCTCGTCTTCAGACTCGAAGAGATACTTGGTCCAAGGTTCGTAGGGAGCCACCCCATAGCCGGGACGGAGAAGTCTGGGGTTGAGAACAGCTTTGGGGAGCTCTTCGAGGGGAAGAAGGTCGTGATAACACCCACCGACAGAACCGACAGGGAAGCTCTCGAGGATGTGGTGAAGCTCTGGAATCTCACGGGAGGGAAGGTGGAGTTCATGGATCCTCTGCTCCACGACTGGGTTTTCGGCGCGGTGTCCCATCTTCCCCACGCCGTCGCTTTCGCCCTGATAGATGCCCTTATAGAGATGTCGGACGGTGTGGATCTTTTCAAGTATCCCGGGGCTGGATTTAAGGACTTTACGCGTATAGCAGCGAGCGATCCGGTTATGTGGAGGGACATATTCCTCGAAAACAGGGAGAACGTTCTGAAGGCTATAGACATATACCAGAGCTCCTTAAACAAACTAAGGGATCTCATAGAAAGCGGGAGCGAGGATGAGCTCACCGAGTACCTCAAAGAGGCGAGGTCGAGGAGGATAAGCCTGGAATGAAGATTGAAGGGAAGTTAAAGAGGGTCAGAGGCGAGCTCAGGGTTCCCTCAGACAAGTCCATATCCCACAGGGCTGTTATACTGGGAGCGGTTGCAAGGGGGAGGACAAGGGTAAAGAACTGGCTCAGATCGGAGGACACCCTGGCCACCCTGAACCTGTTTAAGGCGCTGGGGACAGGTATAAAAGAGGAGGGCGAGGAGCTCACTATAGAGGGCAGGAACTTCCTCTTCGAGGAGCCCTCCGACGTCCTGGATGCAAAGAACTCGGGAACCACGGCGAGGATATGTATGGGTGTTCTCGCCACACAGCCCTTCTTTAGCGTGATCACGGGGGACGAGAGCCTCAGGCAGAGGCCCATGCTGAGGGTTGTCGAGCCTTTGAGGGAGATGGGGGCAAGGCTGGACGGCAGGGAGATGGGGAACAAGCTACCGGTCTCGGTCAGAGGCGGCGATCTCAAGGGGATCTACTACTTCAACAAGAGGTCCTCCGCTCAGGTAAAGAGCTCCCTTCTAATAGCAGGCCTCAGGGCTGAGGGCACTACCGAGATACTGGAACCTGTCCTTTCTAGGGATCACACGGAGAGGATGCTCACCTTCTTCGGAGCGAGCCTTGTGGCTGTGCCGGAAGAGAGAGGACATCTGATAAAGCTCAAGGGAGGCCAGGAGCTGGAAGGTAGGGAAGTCTTCTGTCCGGCGGACCCGTCTTCGGCAGCCTTCTTCTGTGCCCTGACAGTTTTGGCTCCTGCGGGAGAGCTCCTCTTGAAGGAGGTCCTGGTGAACCCAACCAGGGACGGATTTTACAGGAAGCTGAGGGAGATGGGGGCGGATCTCGAGTACGAGAACGAAAGGGAGGTATCCGGAGAGCCCGTGGCCGATATAAGGGTGAGGTCGGGCAGAAAGCTCAGGGGTGTGAAGGTCCATCCAGAAGAAGTCCCCACCATGATAGACGAGATCCCTATACTCGCGGTCGTCATGGCCCTCTCCGAAGGAGTGTCTGAGGTGAGGGGAGCGAAGGAGCTCAGGGT